>JAUJND010000097.1 GCA_030446505.1 Chroococcidiopsidaceae cyanobacterium YX2bin18
TTTTTGGGCTGCTTTTTTATCGCAAATTCCTAACATTCAACACTTCTGCTTGACAACATAATTAAGTCAATGCTTGACATTCTTATTGTTACTGATTCAAATGCAATAATCACAAGAGTAAATCAAGCAACTTTCAATATATTAGGCTATGAAGAAAGTGAATTACTAGGGAAATCTATCGAACTTATTTTTACAGAGAAAAATATTTTCAACGTATTAAACATTAAGCTAAAACAAGAAGGTTTTGTTGAAGATATTGAAACTACTTACTTAACAAAAAGCAGCAGTAAAATAACTGTGTCTTTTTCAGCTTCAGTCATGCGTGATGATAATAGACAGATTCAGGGGATAGTTTATGTAGCGCAGGACATTAGCGAGCGTAAATGAACGGAGGCGGCGAGTGCCAGACTAGCGATCGCTATGGATTACGCTGCTGATGCAATCGAAATTACCGACACTCAGGCGAGGTTTGAATACGTAAACCCTGCATTTGAAAAAATTACAGGATATACACGCACCGAAGTACTAGGCAAGACTTCTGCATCTTTGCTTCGCAGTGGAAAACATGACGCAGTATTTTATCAAAGAATGTCGAACACTATAGCTAGTGGTCAAGTATGGAGTGGCTGCTATGTCGGAAAACGTAAGAATGGCTCACTTTATCATCAGGAGGCAACTATTTCTCCTGTGTGCAATTCAATAGGTGAAATTATTCACCATGTTGCTGTTAAGCGAGATATTACTGAGCGCAAGCGTCTAGAAGAAAGGCTAGCCAAAATTAATGAGTGCTTTTTAAGTTTTGGAACTGATCCAACTGAAAATATTAATCGACTTACTGCTGTTTGTGGGCAACTTTTAGAAGCAACTTCCATGATATATAGTCGTCTTGACAAAGAGATGCTCTGCTTAGTAGGACAATGGCAAATCCCTGAAGGATACAAAGTTGTAGATCATCCAGACAGTCATATTTGCTATCAGGTGATTCAGCAAGGTAGCAAAAATCCCTTGGTAATAGTTGATTTATCCACTACTACTTATGCTCAAACTGACTTTAACGTCATGTCTTACGGATGGAAAACTTATATAGCTCAGGCTGTTAAGTGCAAGGATATTTCTGTAGGCTCACTGTGCGCCGTTTATGAACAAGACTTTATCCATAGTGATGTTGATAAAACTGTAATTGGAATCATCGCTGCTGCGATTGGAGTAGAGGAGGAGCGTAGATCGACACAAGAGGCACTGCACGAAAGCAAAGAACGTTACCGTGCCGTGGTTGAGCAAGCTTCGGAAGGTATTTTCCTAGTTGACGCTGATAGCAAACGTTTACTAGAAACCAACCCTGCATTCCAGAATTTACTGGGTTACACCTGTGCAGAAATGCGTGGGTTAACACTTTACGATTTAATCGCACACGAGTCTGAAAGTATTAACCGTAATATCCAGTTTGTTCTGACGGAAAAATACCATAGTATTGGCGAAAGGCAATACCGCCGCAAGGATAATTCTTTTGTAGATGTTGATGTCAATGCCAACCTAATCTCTTATGAAGGAAGAGAGGTTTTGTGTGTTATTGTTCGCGATATTACAGAGCGCAAAGCGGCTGAGAAACAATTGCTGCATAATGCTTTTCATGATGCTTTGACGGGGTTAGCAAACCGAGTCTTATTGATAGAGCGTCTACGCCATGCGATCGCCTGTGCAAAACGGGATAAAGATTATTTATTTGCAGTGCTATTTTTGGATCTTGATCGCTTTAAGGTTGTGAATGACAGCCTTGGTCATATGGTCGGAGATCAGCTATTAATTGCGATCACTCGTAGGCTAGGAAAGTGTCTGCGCCCTGGAGATACTTTTGCTCGGCTTGGGGGAGACGAGTTTACAATCTTGCTTGAGAATATCAAAGATGTAGCAGACGCAACACAGGTTGCTGATCGTATCCAAGCGGAACTTACACTACCTTTTAACCTAAGTGGATACGAAGTATTTACCTCCACAAGCATTGGCATTGCCTTGAGTACAACAGGTTATGACCAACCAGAAGACCTTTTGCGTGATGCTGATACTACGATGTATCGTGCTAAAGCAGGGGGTAGAGCGCGTTCTAAGGTGTTTGATTCGGCGTTGCATAATAGAGGTATGAATGGAGGGAAGCGTCAATGCAATGTCCAGAGTGCCAATCAACGCATATCCGCAAGAATGGAATCAAGCGAGGTAAACAAAACCACATTTGTGTAGATTGTGGGCGACAATTCGTTGAACGTGATGAGACATCGAGAGGCTACAGCGATGAAGTCAAAGAGGAATGCTTGAAAATGTACGTCAATGGCATGGGTTTTCGTGGAATTGAACGGGTTAAAGGGTGCATCACACTACCGTAATTTACTGGGTCAAGCAAGTAGGAGAAAATCTCCCCGATGCCTACGCTCCAGAAATGATTCGAAGTCGGAGAACTGGATGAATTGGAAACCTTCGTTGGCTCGAAAAAAACAAAATCTGGCTCTGGACGGCAGTAAATCACTTCAGTTCAGGAATTTTAGGTTGGGTGTTAGGCGACCATAGTGCAAAAACTTTTGAGCCACTATGGGCAATTGTGAGACCATGGCAATGTTACTTCTATGTTACGGATGGATGGTCTGTTTATCCTGGCTTTATTCCAGCGGGAGATCAGATTGTGAGCAAGACTTACATGACGCGGGTTGAGAGTGAAAACACAAGGTTGAGACACTATCTTGCTCGGCTACATCGCAAGACCCTTTGCTATTCCAAGTCAGAGCAGATGCTGAGGCACTCAATCCGATTGTTACTTCACTATCTCAAATTCTGGGATGTCCCTGTTCCTCATTGATTCATACTTTCATTCAGCAACACCTTTGATTCAATTATGCACACCCAGGCAATGGCACTGTTGCAACTAGAAACTGACCTGAAGCGATCGCTCAAGCGTCAAGAATTTCAACTGTCCTACCAGCCGATTGTGTCACTTAAAAGCGGCAGTATTACGGGTTTTGAGGCGCTTGTGCGCTGGCACCACCCTATTCATGGCATTGTTTATCCGGCAGAGTTTATTGCCTTAGCAGAAGAAACTGGCTTGATTGTACCGCTTGGTTATTGGGTACTGCGCGAAGCCTGTCGCCAGATGAAAATATGGCAAGTGCAATTTCCCGAAACACCCCTGACAATTAGCGTGAATATTTCTGGTAGACAATTCTTGCAAAGCGATCTTGTTGCCCAAATCTCCCAAATATTGCAGGAAACTGGTCTAGAACCACGCAGCTTGGGGCTAGAAATCACAGAAAGCGCGATTATGGAAAATACTGAAGCCGCAGCGCTGATGCTTTTGCAACTGCGAGACCTTGGAGTGCGATTGTACATGGATGACTTTGGTACAGGCTACTCATCCTTGAGTTATCTCCACCGCTTTCCAATTGATACTTTAAAGATTGACCGCTCCTTCATTAACAATGTGGATGTTGACACCGAAAAAATTGAAATTATCCGCACAGTTGTAGCACTCGCTTGGAATTTAGGCATGGATGTAGTTGCCGAAGGAGTGGAAACCAATAAGCAAATGAACCAACTTAAGGCACTAAAATGTGAGTTTGGTCAGGGTTACTTTTTCTCTAAATCACTAGATAGCGAAATGGCAGGGGCGTTAATTGCACAGAAGCAGTGTATAGCAATTTGAGCGTGGGTGCTTGGTTTAAGCAAAATTAAAGATGCATTTAAAGGAGATATACCACACAAGAGATAAAATGATTAAGCCTGAGTTCCAGGCTTACCAACTGCCAAAAGATACTCCCAATGTCTGCCCGATCACTGCTCTACGAAGGCAAAGCAAAAATTATTTACACTACAGATGATCCAGAAGTTTTACTTGCCCATTTTAAAGATGATGCTACTGCCTATAATGCCCAGAAGCGAGGCAGCATAATTGGTAAGGGTGAGATTAACTGTACGATCTCCAAAGTGCTGTTTCAGCAACTAGAGAATCATCAGATTCAGACTCACTTCATTGACTGCCCTGCTGCTAATGAAATGCGAGTGCGGGCGTTACAAATTTTGCCAATAGAAGTGGTTGTCAGGAACATTGCAGCTGGAAGTCTCTGTCAACAAACAGGGTTATCACTGGGTACCGTTTTGAAACAGCCGTTGGTGGAGTTTTATTACAAAAATGATCAATTGGGAGATCCTCTATTGACACGCGATCGCCTGTTGCTGATGGAATTAGCCACTCCAAAACAGGTTGAGCAATTACAGCAAACTGCCTTGCGAATTAATACTTATCTGTCCAACTTTTTCCAAACTTGCGGCATTACTCTGGTAGACTTCAAACTGGAGTTTGGTCTGGACTCGCAACAGCAGTTGCTGCTGGCAGATGAAATTAGCCCTGACACCTGCCGTCTTTGGAACTCCTCTGACACAGATCCTAATAGTCGGGTAATGGACAAAGACCGCTTCCGCCGCGATTTAGGAAATGTTGAAAACGCCTACCAGCAAGTTTTAGAACGGGTTCTAGCTCAAACAGCTGCCAGTGGTTAACTAAGTTAAGGGATTTGCCCAAGGAGTAGGGGGCAAATTGGCAATTACCCTCATACTTCATAGGCTAATAGCTAACAGCAATACACATGGTGTGTGGTCGTGCAAAATAAGTTGAACAAAATACCTTTATCTCCAGTCTGGATGGCAGTGGTGGCAACAATTGCCGCCCCGCTTAACTTAGTGCTTCCTGCAACTGGACAAACATCTGATTTATCTTATCTGGGAAATGAACCTCGATTACTTCCGCAAACAACAGGCGTTTCAAAGAAAGTAGGAGCAGCCAGTAGCGCACCCCTACAAAATGTCGTTGTTAGCACAACCACGGCATTGCCAGAAGTACTAAAGGTACAGAACTCCACAGCGCAAAACACAACTCCTGAAACTCCAAATCCAGTAATCCGACCTCCAGGAACCGAAGGAGCGCCGCAACAAGAAACACCGAACCAAATTCAAGTGCCAATTACTCCTGGCAGTTCCTCGCCAGACAACAATATTAACCTGCCTGCTGTTGAACCCAGTACCCCTGAGAACGTTCAGCCTAACCAGTCAACGCCAAACACAACTCCTGAAACTCCAAATCCAGTAATCCGACCTCCAGGAACCGAAGGAGCGCCGCAACAAGAAACACCGAACCAAATTCAAGTGCCAATCACTCCTGGCACTCCCTCGCCAGACAGCAATATCAACCCGCCTGCTGTTGAACCCACTACCCCATCGGCTCCAGTGCCTGAAAATGCTCAACCAGAGGCAGTCCCCGAAGCTTCTGAGCCGCGAGTATTAGTATCGGAGGTAGTGGTTAGTAGCGAAGCAGGGCAACTGTCAGAGGAACTGCAAAACGCAGTCTACGAAGCAATTAGCACTCAACCAGGACGGGTTACAACTCGCTCTCAGCTACAAGAAGATATTAACGCGGTATTTGCAACTGGTTTTTTCTCAAATGTCCGCGCTCAGCCTGAAGATACACCCTTGGGTGTGCGGGTAACGTTTTCAGTGCAGCCAAACCCAGTTTTGCGTAACGTTCAGGTGCAAGCGAATCAAGGAACAGGCGTTCCCTCCGTACTGCCAGCAAACGTTGTTAATGACATCTTCCGGGAACAGTATGGCACTATCCTTAACCTGCGTCGCCTCCAAGAAGGTATCACGCGCTTAAACAAGTGGTATCAAGACAATGGGTATGTTTTGGCTCAGGTGGTCGAAGCCCCGCAAGTTGCCTCAGATGGAAGTGTAACGCTCTTAGTTGCCGAAGGAGTGGTAGAGGACATCCAAGTCAATTTCCGCAACAAAGAAGGTGAGGAGACAAACGACGAGGGAGAACCAATTAAAGGTCGCACCCGCCCGTTTATTGTGACGCGAGAATTGGAGTTAAAGCCCGGAGGAGTGTTCAACCGTAACACTGTGCAAAGAGATTTGCAGCGAGTTTTTGGGCTGGGCTTATTTGAAGACGTAAATGTCTCACTTAACCCAGGAACTGACCCGCGCAAGGTAATTGTCGTAGTGAATGTTGATGAACGAAATAGTGGTTCTATAGCAGCAGGGGCTGGTTTTAGTTCCGCCAGCGGGTTATTTGGTACGGTTAGTTATCAGGAGCAAAACCTGGGAGGAAATAACCAAGATTTGGGAGCAGAGTTGCAGGTAGGGGAACGGGAAGTACTATTTGATGTCCGTTTTACAGATCCTTGGATTGCCGGAGATCCTTACCGGACTTCCTATACAGTTAATGCCTTCAGACGGCGGTCAATTTCGTTGATTTTTGATGGCAATGACGATGAAATTGAACTGGTTGATACCGATGATCGCCCCCGCGTTCTCCGGCAAGGCGGCGCTGTCAACTTTAGCCGTCCCCTGTCCCGAAATCCGCTTGTAAAGTCAGAATGGACGGCTTCCGCTGGCTTGGAGTATCAGCGAGTTTCGATCCGTGATGCTGATGGCGACCTGAGACCCAGAGGAGAAATTGATGGCAAAAAAATTGATCTGAGCTTCTCTGGGGATGGCAGAGACGATTTACTGACCTTACAACTGGGGGCAGCACGCGATCGCCGTGATAACCCCGTACGACCCACCAGAGGTTCTCTGCTGCGATTTGGAGTTGAACAGTCTGTACCAATTGGCAAGGGTAACATTTTTCTCAACAGACTCCGGGGTAGCTACAGCCAATTTGTCCCCGTAAACTTTACTAACTTCAATGAAGGACCAGAAACTCTCGCTTTTAACATTCAAGCGGGAACTGTACTTGGTGATTTACCTCCCTATGAAGCATTTTCACTAGGTGGTACCAACTCAGTCCGAGGCTTTGAAGAAGGAGACTTAGGCAGTGGTCGCAGTTATGTCCAAGCAACTGCTGAGTATCGCTTCCCAATTTTCTCCGCTATCGGTGGTGCTTTATTTGTTGATGTAGGCAGCGATCTAGGAACTGGTGATAACGTGCCTGGTAACCCAGCTGGGCTGCTGGACAAACCAGGTAGTGGTGTTGGTTATGGTGTGGGTATCCGAGTGCAGTCACCACTAGGACCTCTGAGGCTTGACTATGGTCTCAACACTGAAGGAGACAGTCGCATCCACTTTGGGATCGGAGAAAGGTTCTAGAGACTAGGGAGAAAAGAGGTGAAGAAGTTAGATATGAACCAACACACAAAAGATCAAAGACAAGTAGCGCCTTCTGTGACGAGCCTCCAGTCCCTAGCCCCTTTGATGCAGCACACCTTAGCAGCTGAAATTAGCCAGTCCGGGGTAGGACTGCATAGTGGAGTAAATACCCAAGTACGAGTGTTACCAACAGCAGTGGGACAGGGGCGCTACTTTGTCCGGATAGATTTGCCCCAACAGCCGATAATCCCAGCACGAGTTGAAAGTGTTAGTCATACTGTTCTCTCGACTCAATTGGGGTTTGGTGAGGCGTGTGTCCGCACAGTAGAACATCTGTTGGCAGCATTAATAGGAATGGGTGTGGATAATGCGCGGATTGAAGTAGATGGTCCTGAAGTGCCGCTTTTAGATGGCTCGGCGAAGCTTTGGGTGGAAGCAATTGCCCATGCTGGATTAGGAGCGCAATCAGTACCACGCGTAGAGCAACAACTGGAGAAGCCAATTTCGGTATATCAGGGTGATGCTTTTGTGATGGCAATACCCGCACCAATTACTCGCTTTACTTACGGAATTGACTTTGACCTCCAGGCGATCGGGAATCAGTGGCACAGTTGGTCGCCAGAGCATTCTTGCAAAGACATTAATTCTTCTACCTTTGCCTTAGAAATCGCTCCAGCCCGAACTTTTGGTTTGGCACATCAAATTGAGCATTTAAGGCAACAAGGTTTAATTAAAGGTGGAACATTAGAAAATGCTTTGGTATGTAGTTCGCAAGGATGGCTGAATCCGCCCTTAAGATTTGCAAATGAACCAGCACGTCATAAAATTTTAGACTTAGTGGGAGATTTGAGTTTATTAGGAACTTTCCCCTACCGCTCATTTCTTGGCATACAAGGCAAGCCACACCCTACACATTCAACTTGCTCAGTTGTTGGAGCAAAGAATGAAGTCTTAACTGTTAAAGATGAAGTATGAATGCAGCCCTTCAGCCTAAACCTTTCAGCCTAAACCTACACCCTTGAGCTTTCCACTTTCATCCTTGAGAAATTTGCCCATGTCAACCTTGACCAACTAGCAATTCAACTGATTCTGCTGCACCTGCTACGAAGCATCTAGCGCCTAATTCCGTTACAAACACATTGCCTAAAACGATCTTCACAGTTGAAGAAATTCAAAAACTGTTACCCCACCGCTACCCTTTTGCTCTTGTAGACCGGATTATTGAGTATATACCTGGGGAAAAAGCCGTTGGGATAAAAAACGTCACGTTCAATGAACCTCATTTTCAGGGACATTTTCCAGGGCGACCGATTATGCCTGGGGTGCTAATTGTAGAAGCAATGGCACAAGTCGGCGGTGTCGTACTTACCAGCTGCTTGAGGGAGGAGAAGGGCTGTTTATGTTTGCTGGTATTGATAAAGTCCGATTTCGCCGTCAAGTAGTACCAGGCGATCAACTGGTAATGACACTGGAACTGTTGTACGTTAAGCGGCGTCGTTTTGGTAAGATGCAGGCTCGTGCTGAAGTTGATGGTCAGTTGGCTGCTGAAGGCGAATTACTATTTTCCTTAGTGGAATAGAAATAGTTTTGAGTTTTGAGTTAAAAAACAACTCATTACTCAGAATCTATAATTCATAACTTTGGAGACGCACTCTTGAAGACACTGATTCATCCAACTGCTGTGATCCATCCTGGCGCAAAACTGCACCCAACAGTGCAGGTTGGTCCTTATGCAGTGGTTGGAGATCACGTCAAAGTTGGTTCCGAAACTGTGCTTGGCGCTCATGTCGTGCTAGAAGGACCAGCGGAAATTGGGGCAAAAAATCAAATTTTTTCAGGAGCCGTAATTGGTTCGGAACCGCAGGATCTTAAGTATAATGGCGCTGCTAGCTGGGTAAAAATTGGTGACGGAAATCGAATTCGCGAGTATGTCACAGTTAACCGCGCGACTGGTGGGGGTGAAGCTACTTTAATTGGTAACAATAATTTGTTGATGGCTTATGTCCATGTAGCGCATAACTGTGTAATTGAAGATTCTGTCGTGATTTCTAATGCCTTAGCGATGGCTGGTCATGTCCATATTGAGTCACGGGCAGTGATTGGCGGAGCTTCCGGTATTCATCAATTTGTGCATATTGGTAAGTTAGCGATGGTAGGTGGAATGAGCCGTATTGATCGGGATGTACCGCCATATATGTTGGTAGAGGGAAATCCGGCGCGAGTGCGATCGCTCAACCTTGTGGGACTAAAACGAGCTGGCATCGCTGAAGCTAACCAAGGTCAAGTGTTTCAAACCCTCAAGAAAGCTTTTCGTGTTCTCTACCGCTCTGGATTACCGCTCAATCAAGCGCTAGAGCAACTGGATTTGCTAGCAGATGACGAATACCTCCAGCATCTGCGCCGCTTCTTGCAAATGTCCCAGGCTGATGGGCGGCGCGGCTTTATACCTGGTCGGCAGCTGCAAGTCAACGAGGATTGAACCTAAACAAAGGAGTAGAGGGGTAAATGTGGTACGGCTATTTATTAGCACTGGCGAAGTTTCTGGTGATTTACAAGGAGCGCTGCTAATTGCCGGCTTGAAGCGTCAAGCAGTTTATGCTGGATTGGAATTGGAAATTGTGGCTTTGGGTGGCGACGCGATGGCAAGTGCAGGTGCAACCCTATTAAGCAACACTATTAGCATTGGTTCTGTTGGTACTCTAGAATCCCTGCCTTTTGTCTTACCTACGCTCAAAATCCAGCGTAGTGCCAAGCAATATCTTCGGCAAAACCCGCCTGATTTAGTAGTGCTAATTGATTATGGCAGTCCAAATTTAGCTTTAGGTAGCTATATCCGGCGCCGAATGCCAAAAGTGCCGATAGTGTACTACATAGCTCCCCAAATGTGGGTTTGGTGGGCTAATCAGCGTGATCCGGCTCGGATTGTAGAAATAACAGACAAGGTATTAGCAATCTTCCCACAAGAGGCACGTTACTTTACAGATAAAGGAGCCTCAGTTAGCTGGGTGGGGCATCCCCTTGTTGACAAGATGCAGAATGCTCCCAGCCGTGAAGCAGCGCGGACAAGCTTAAAAATAAAGCCGGAACAAATGGCGATCGCACTTTTCCCCGCTTCACGTCGCCAAGAACTGAAGTATCTTCTACCAGTAATGTTCCAAGCGGCTAAAGCTATTCAGGCTAAATTGCCTCAAGTTCATTTCTGGATTCCCTTGTCTCTAGAAATTTATCGGACACCAATTGAAGAAGCGATCGCTGGATACGGATTGCAGGCTACATTGCTATCAGGTCAGACCCAAGAAATAATTGCAGCGGCTGACTTAGCAATTACAAAATCTGGGACAGTTAATCTGGAAATTGCGCTTTTGAACGTGCCACAGGTTGTTATCTACCGCGTTAGCCCAGTTACTGCCTGGATTGCCCGTAACTTGCTGAAGTTTTCCATTCCTTTTATGTCGCCGCCGAACTTGGTGGGGATGAAGCTGATTGTCCCGGAGTTATTACAAGAGCAAGCCACGCCGGAAAACATTGTGCAAAATGCGCTCTTATTGCTGCTCAATCCCAGCCGGAGAGAGCAAACTTTGGCAGATTATCAACAGATGCGGCTGGCTTTAGGAGAAGTAGGAGTGTGCGATCGCGCAGCTGTTGAAATTCTCCAACTAATAGCAAAGGACGTGGGGGTGTCGTAAACGTCAAACCTGGGTAAGAATTATTAGTGATTCAGTCTAGCTGCAATCAAAACTTTGCTCAGTTCTATGCCAAAAATGCCGAATATCCAGCAGCGACCCGTTGCAGTAGATTTATTTGCTGGTGCTGGTGGTTTTTCACTAGGAATTGAGCAAGCTGGATTTGATGTGCTGGTAGCCGTTGAAAACGATCCAGTCCATGCTGCTACCTATGCATTTAACTTTCCCCTAACTACAGTTTTGTGTGCAGATGCTTCAACTCTGACGGGTTTAGCAGTTAAAAAGGCAGCATACCTAGCTTATGCATCCCATCACCCGCCATCACAAGGCTGGAATGGGCAAATTGATTTAGTTTTCGGTGGTCCACCTTGTCAGGGTTTTTCGATTATCGGCAAACGACTGGTTAATGACGAGCGCAACAGTTTGGTATTTCACTTTTACCGCCTTGCAACCGAGTTAAACCCTCGTTACTTTGTAATGGAGAATGTACCAGGAATGGCTGCGGGGAACCATCAGACTTGGCTAAGTCAACTGAAGACTTTATTCAGGAAAGCTGGATATAAAGTTCAAGTCGGAGTTTTGAATGCAGCAGATTGTGGCGTACCGCAGCAGCGTAAGCGCCTGTTTTTAATTGGCACTCAAGTTGGTGGTGACTCAGCGGCGAAACCGCAGGGAAGTGCTGATGTTTTGGGGCAAATACTTTGTCCCAAAAATCAGCATAAATTGGTAAGCAAGATTTCGAGTGGAAGTTTTTCCCCGGAAACTCTGCTGTTTTTCGGGGAGAATCTTCCCCCGAAAAACAGCGCGTAACAGTGGGGGAGGCGATCGCTGATTTGCCCGATTTAGATGACTTTCCTGAACTTAAGACAAATGATGAAGTGCTGTTAACTGAATCACAACTGCTTCAGTTAGAGGAAAAAACTAGCTTCTATGCCCAAATGTTGTGGGGTTTATCTGAGGATAATAATTTCTCCTACCCCCGCTTGTGGAATCCGCAACTATTAACGAGTTCTATGCGAACTCAGCACAACGAAAATAGTATTAGTCGCTTTGCTGAAATGCTGCCCAATCAGCGAGAACCGATTAGCCAC
>JAUJND010000098.1 GCA_030446505.1 Chroococcidiopsidaceae cyanobacterium YX2bin18
GCCGCTCGTGAGCTCCTGCAGTTGCTGCTTCTACTCGGAACTGAGAGTGTTTACATTCCTCGGATTCAAGCAGCACTTAAACGCTTTGGCGATCGCTTTTTGCAGCGCGTCTACACGAGCGGTGAACAAATTGATTGTGGGTGCATTTCAGCGGCAATGGGGAATCTTACTGCTCGCTCTATTAATCAGCTAGCTGGACGCTGGGCGGCTAAGGAAGCTGTTGCTAAGGCGCTGGGAACTGGGTGGCGGGGTGTAGGCTACACTGATATTGAGATTCGACGTGAACTGGGTGGTGCGCCATCTGTACATCTACATGGGAGAGCGATCGCAGTGGTGGCTGCTTGGGGAGAGGGTGAATGGCAGTTAAGTTTAAGCCATGATCAAGATTATGCGATCGCCACTACACTTTTAATTTGCTCACCAGAAAAGCCGTAGCCGCAACAGAGGCAATATAAAAATTAATGCTTTGCTATCGGATATTTAATAAATCTGCTTAATCATTTATTTCTCTCAAACCAAGCTATTATGCTCTATAATCTGGCACTCTTTTAAAAGAGAGAGGTGTTCACAGTATCAATATTTGATGAGTACAGAAAATTACTTAAATCATCCAACGTTCGGTCTACTTTATAGAATCTGTGTTGTTGAGGAACACCAAGAAGTGTTCACTACCCTTTATGCCCAACGCCTGTTTTTTTTGGTAACCACCGAAGTCACAGGTCTTAAGTTTCAGCCGATTAGCCGTTCTGAAGGTCGCCTGATGCTGGAAAATCGTTTACGTCTGCTCCGCCGTAGTGGTCAATACCAGGAGTACGAGCAGCTTCAGAAGATTTTGCAACGTACGTTCCAATGACTAGCTTGATTGCTGAACGTATCACTAGAGTTCGCCAACAAATTCCAGCAGCAGTTAAATTGATTGCCGTTACTAAACAAGTATCTGTAGCAGCAATACGAGAAGCATATGGTGCTGGAGTAAGAGACTTTGGTGAAAGTCGTATCCAAGAAGCCGAGTTCAAACAAGCTCAACTACAAGATTTAACCGATATTACCTGGCACTTTATTGGACGCTTACAAAGCAATAAGGCGAAAAAAGCTTTAGAGCAATTTCAATGGATTCACTCGTTAGATAGTTTGAAGTTAGCACAGCGATTAAACCAACTAGCTCAACCTCTGGCTTATAAACCCCAGGTTTGCCTTCAAGTAAAAGTCGTTAGCGATCCCCAAAAATCGGGTTGGACTGTTCCTGAGCTTTTGGCTCATCTACCTGAACTTAATCAATGTCAGAATCTGCAAATTCAAGGTTTGATGACAATTCCGCCGTTAGGATTGAGTGAGGCAGAAATTTTCAGCGTTTTTGCTAGCACTCGCGAACTAGCTGCTAAAATTCAGCAGCAGAATTGGTCTCATATTCAAATGCAGCACCTTTCAATGGGAATGTCAGACGACTATAAGCTTGCAGTTCAAGCGGGAGCAACAATGGTACGGTTGGGACGAACTTTGTTTGGACTCCGCCCGGCGTTGAATAATCAGGCTTCCTTACAGTAATAAGAGTGGCAGTAATCGTTGTTGAAAATGCTGGCTTGCTGCGCTGATCTTAAAGTACGGTTTTTCTTAACTTAGAATGTGATGTTGATCACTTACAGCAAAATTGCCCTTACAATATCATCCGCTCAAAGTGCCATAGCAAAATTTCGTTGAATTTTCTAGTGAAAGAGATACTATTAACTCGACGCAAAGAGCAAACTAGTTCTTGAAAGTGACGATTTTCATTTTTAGCTTAGGCTATGAGCTTTAATATGATTAGTAATCATGTGAATTATGAGCTATCAAAAACGAAAATTTTGACTTGTCATCCTAAGCGTTGGATTTCCACTTGATCAAAATGATTTTTCCCAGTTAACTATTATGTGTGAATCGCAAGGAGAGTAAACAGTGAACAATATCTTCTCGAAGCTTCGAGATTTTGTTGGATTGAATGATCCAGTTGAATACGAGTACGAGTATGAAGAAGAGGGGGATAACTATCGCAATGTGTACGAGCAAGAACATCCCCAACCAACACCAGAGGAAGATATTCGTCAGCGTCGTCGGGCGCGCGAAAGAATTGCCGTAACAACAGATGCAGGAGTTGGGTCAACAATGAATAATGTGATTGGTATGCCCGGATCTGCTAATAGTATTTACGAAGTAGAATGGAACCGCGCTCTTTTGAAGAAATGCCGCAAGCGATTCAAGCATTGCGAGAGCGCAAGTCTGTGGTGCTAAACCTAACGCTGATGGACCCGGATCAGGCACAGCGAGCGTGGACTTTGTTGCGGTAGCACTACGCCATTGATGGTCACCAAGAACGAGTCGGGGAGAGTATTTTTCTATTTACTCCTATTTGTGTTCAAGTCACTACTCAATCAGGCATTGTGCATGAAGTACCGCAGAACTCAAGTGCGTACTCAATTGACTACAGCAGCCTCTACTGCCGCTTGGACATCCAGAATCCACTAGAATAGCTCACTCAAGTTAATTTTCAGTGGTCAGCGTTCAGCCGATTTGAGAAGCAAAAAATTAGGAATTAATCATCCCTATTCAATACTGCAGCTGAAAGCTGTATACGCACAGGAAGTGACTTTCTGAGATAAGATAATAGCTAATAGCTATGGATAAGTCTGTTAAGTTTGGCATAATTGGTGCGGGTAATGGGAGAAGCACTCTTATCCCGCTTAATTGCTGAAAAAAATTTATCAACCAGCAGAAGTTGTCGTAAGTGAAAATCTCAACAACGTCGGGATTTTTTAAAGCAGCAATATGGTATTCAAGTAACGGCAGATAATCAGGAGGTTGCGTTAAATACGTCTGTCTTTTTATTGGCGGTTAAGCCCCAAGTGTTTGCAGAAATCGCGCTAGAATTGGCAGCCGTTAGCACAGTAGCTGAAGTACCGCCGTTGGTCATTTCAATTTTGGCGGGTGTGGCTTTGAAACAGTTGGAAGCAGCTTTTCCGCAACTACCCGTTATCCGGGCAATGCTGCTGCTCGGCAACTGTGGGGGCAGGAATTACTGCAATTTCTTCAGTTCTTATGTCCACGATAGGCATCAGAAATAGCACAGCAATTGTTTTCAGCGGTAGGGGAAGTGGTCGAAGTACCAAGGAGACTTTGATGGATGCAGTGACAGGGCTATCTGGTTCTGGGACCAGCGTATGTGGCAATGATGGTGGAAGCCTTGTCTGATGGCGGTGTAATAGCTGGTTTTACCTAGAGCAATTGCTACTCAAATGGCACTGCAAACAGTTCGGGACAGTACAACTGTTGCAGTCAACAAAAATGCATCCAGCCGAACTAAAAAAGACCGCGTTACCAGTCCTGGGGGGACGACAATTGCGGAATAACTCAGTTGGAGAACGCGGGATTTCGGGCAGCTTTGATTAAAGCCGTAGTAGCTGCGGCAACGCGATCGCAAGAACTGGGTAAATAGGAGCAAATTCTCTGGCAGTTATTCTGTATACAATTAAAATAGACCGACGATTGTTTAGTTATGCTGGCAAGTAGCCTGAAATTAATATTGAGTGAACTCCCAACTGTTTCAGAAGATCTAAAGACAATATTTCCGTTTGAGTTGGATCAATTTCAACAGGATGATCGCGGCTCTAAATGCTGGTCGCTCGGTTGTTGTTTGTGCGCCGACTGGCTCCGGGAAAACTTTGAGTGAATACGCCATTTATTGCGCCCTCGCCAGAGGACGGCAGAGTCTTTATACCACTCCTTTAAAGGCGCTCTCAAATCAAAAACTGCGTGACTTCCGCGAGATGTTTGGGGCGAATAAAGTTGGTCTTTTGACTGGCGATGCCTCAATTAACCGAGAAGCGCCAATTTTGGTGATGACGACAGAAATTTTCCGCAATATGCTCTACGGCACTCCTAAAGGAGAAGTCGGCACTTCCTTAGTAGGTGTAGAGGTTGTAGTGCTGGATGAGTGCCACTACATGAATGATCGGCAACGGGGTACGGTTTGGGAAGAATCAATCATCTATTGCCCAGCTGAAATTCAATTAGTGGCTCTTTCAGCAACCATTGCCAACAGCGATCAGTTAACAGACTGGATTAATCAAGTTCATGGTCCAACAGAACTCATCTATTCCAGCTTTCGCCCCGTACCTTTAGAATTTTACTTTTGTAATCCCAAAGGGCTGTTTCCCCTGCTTGATACTGACAAAACAAAAATTAACCCCAGATTGAAGCCCAAGCGTGGTAGCAGCGAACGCAAAAGCGGTCCTAGACCAGAAGCTCCAAGCTTGGTGTATACCATAATGCAGCTGAACTCTAGGGATATGCTACCAGCAATTTACTTCATATTCAGCCGCCGAGGATGTGATAAAGCAGTGGCGGATCTGGGAATGTCTCTAGTAAATAAAGCAGAGGCAGAACAACTACGATTACAAATTGACGAATTTTTGCGGCGGAATCCAGAAGCAGGTCGCTCTGGACAAATTGAACCGCTGTATCGTGGAATTGCCGCCCACCATGCTGGAATTTTACCTGCCTGGAAGGGGCTGGTGGAAGAACTGTTCCAGCAGGGGTTAATTAAAGTAGTGTTTGCAACCGAGACACTGGCAGCGGGAATTAATATGCCTGCTCGGACAACAGTGATTTCTAGCCTTTCCAAGCGTACTGACCGGGGACATCGGCTGCTGAATGCTTCAGAGGTCTTGCAAATGTCAGGGCGTGCTGGACGGCGGGGAATGGATGAACGAGGCTATGTGGTGACACTACAAACGCCATTTGAAGGCGCTAAAGAAGCTGCCTATCTTGCAACCGCTGGCGCAGATCCACTGGTAAGCCAGTTCACGCCTAGCTATGGCATGGTATTGAATCTATTGCAAACTCATACCCTAGAAGAAGCTAGAGAACTGTTGGAACGCAGTTTTGCTCAGTATCTAGCAACGCTATATTTAAGACCTCAGTACGAAGCGCTACAGGAACGGAAAGTACAACTAGCACAAATTCAGGCTCAGTTGGAGGATATTGATCCACAGCAGCTGCATAGCTATGAGAAATTGCGCCAACGTTTGAAAGTTGAGCGCCAGCTATGGAGAACATTGGCAGAACAAGCCCAAGCAACGCGACTTGAGCAATTGGGATTGACTATTAACTTTGCTATGTCAGGGACACTGCTTAGCTTACGCGGTAAAAACGTGCCATCTGCATCACCAATACCAGCTGTGTTAGTCACTAAAATACCGGGGGCTGGTCAATCTCCTTACTTAGTTTGCTTAGGGTATGATAATCGCTGGTATGTGGTGACGAGCGCTGATGTAGTGGATTTGTATGCAGAATTGCCGCGTCTCGATATTCCAGGTGACTTACTACCGCCAGTTGAGATGCCCTTAAAGCCGGGTCAGTCCCGGCGTAGTAACAAGGAATCACTAGCAATTAGTCAACAAATTCCAGAGCCAGCAGCACTGCATATAGCACCAGAAGTTCTAGCTCAACAAGAGCGAGTTGCGGCTGTAGAAGCGCAATTAGAGGCTCACCCTCTGCATCAGTTGCACAATCCAGTTGCTATCCTTAAACGCCAGAAGCGCAGCTTACAGCTTGAAGCAGAACTAACAGAGCGTGAAACCGAGTTGAATCAGCAGTCCCAACGCCACTGGCAGGAATTTCTTCTCCTGATGGAAGTTTTGCAGCGGTTTGGTTGTTTAGATGATTTAGTTCCTACACCTTTAGGGCAAATCGCGGCTGCAATTCGGGGAGATAATGAGTTATGGCTAGGTTTGGCATTAGCAAAGGGTGAATTTGACAATCTAGACCCACACCATTTGGCAGCGGCAATAGCTGCTTTGGTTACAGAAACGCCGCGCCCGGACAGTTGGGTTCGCTACACCTTGTCAACTGATGTAGAATCCGCTTTAGCTGGCTTACGCTCTAATCGTCGCCAGTTATTTCAGTTGCAACGCCGATATAATATTGCGTTTCCGATTTGGTTGGAGTATGACTTAGTTGCCTTAGTGGAACAATGGGCGCTGGGGGTGGATTGGTCAGCACTCTGCGCTAATACGAGTTTAGATGAAGGCGATGTAGTGCGGCTCTTACGCCGGACGTTGGATTTATTATCGCAGATACCTCACGTTCCTCATCTGCCACAACCGCTACAGCGTAATGCCTATCGTGCTATGCAACTTCTAGACAGATTCCCAGTTAATGAAGTCGTTGAATAAAATTAGCTTGTCGCGTATGGCGTTCCTTTACTGGTAGCAACAAAATTATACTTAGAAGAATTGGTTGAGGTGTGGATGCGGATGCGCGATCGCGTGTTCTTTTCAACCCAATGGTGAATAATTGAGATAGCTCCAAAGCTGATAGAATTTTAGCTTGATCGTGATGGTCAATTTTCATTAATAAATCTTACACCGACAAAGTCAAGCATTCCGGTGTAGAGCGCTCAAAGCCTTTATTTTCGTGCAGTGAGTCGGCACGATTGACTCGGATTAACATCTGCTTATACCCCGCTTTACGACATCATCAGGGTTTGAGCCTGTTGCTATGATTTTTGCTTATGCAGTCTGCCTCTGAACCGATTTGGGCTATAATTTGCTCTCCATGATTCAATGGTGAGAGCAGAGTGAGCCGTGATGCTTCACTTACCGATAGTCGGGGGCAGTGGTGATCCAAGACTAGCAGCAACTTTGACAAACATTATGCTCTTGTTAAATTCAGCCTGGTAACAACGCTTCGTCTCACAGTGCGCCAACTATGTCAGAAATTATTACTGCTGTCTACTCTAACGGGGTGCTGCGCCCCCAAAGTCCTTTGTCCCTAACTGATACGCGGGCAAACTGTGCGGCTTCAAGTTTTGACTGGAAGAAGCAGCGTCGGAAGCCGAACAGGTAATTCAGTCCCTGGTGGGAGCGGGACTGAGTCACTCCTCCTCCGCGTCGGAACGATGTGGAGCCAGTCTCCGAACAAGCCCGTCAGAAACTAGCCCAAAGGCTGGGTCAATGTCCTGGCAAGCCCCTATCAGAAATTATCATTGAAGAACGGGGTTCACTTTGACTGCCTACTTCGGAGATAGCAGCGCCCTCGTCAAATGGTACATTTCAGAAACAGGCAGTGCTTGGGTTCAGCAGATTACAGATCCCCAGACGGGCAACTTATTGTTCATAGCCCGAATTACTTGGGTAGAAGTCATAAGCGCTTTCGCCCGTAGGCAACGAGAAGGTAGTTTGACCTTCGCCGACGTTGCCCAGGTGATTCAAGAGTTTCGTGACTTCAATACTCAATACCAAGTCATTGAACTCGAAAACTAGCAGAAACGGCGGGTCAACTGGTCAGTCAATACCCTCTACGCGCTTATGATGCAGCACAGCTGGCATCAGTGCTAAGGGTTCAACCCGATGCACGCTACTACACAATCCACCTCTTTGATCTTTCTCACAGCTGATGACCGCCTGAGCGCTATTGCGGGCGCTCTTGGGTTACTGACCGATAATCCTAATCATCATCCCTAAGATGGTGCAGGCAGTCGGGCTAAAGGTAGATCCATAAGTCAAGACGATTTAGTACCAAGTTTCTGCCAACAGCTATCCGGGGTCACTCACTGTACTTAAATCAGGAGAAAGAAGATGGCGAAGACTAATGACGCGCTCTCAATCATTGAGAAAATCAATGACTGTCATGAGCCGCTCCAGGCAGTCTCTACCCTGCTCTCAACCGCTTGGAGAAGATGGGGCTGATTTCTTGGCGCTGGGGAGATGTGCAGGAAGGGTCTGGCGGAGCCAGGCGGAAGTACTACAAAGTTACTGGACTAGGTTCAGAAGCACTCAGAGAAGTTCAGGCATATCCTGCGAGAGCGAGCTGCACAAGGGCAGATCGCAATGGAAGGGGCTTAAAGCAATGGATAAAAACAATAAGCGAAAGCTGAAGCTGGTGAAGAAGTTACTGGTGCGTGTGATGACTGAGCTAATTTTAATGCTGTTGGCGTTGCTGGGGCTGTCGGTGGGGATAACGCTAGTGTTATGGCGACATTGCTAGGGCTGTGAGTTTCTACAACAAAAGTGTCGTGCTGCAACATAGACGCTTCTGGCAAATGTGCGTTATTTGCTGCGCCAATAGGAATTCAAGTTGGTTGTGTTAATCAACAGCCATTAGAGAACTGCCATGTCCATTTTAAGATCGCCTCCGTCGCAAGAGTGACAAGTCATCAGAAGGCTTTTCCTGGAATATCAGGGTTTCAGAAAAGGTGCTAGTAACTCTGTTTATTATAGGTTCCTCATTTGTATCTGGATTTGCATCTGGATTTGCATTTGGTCAGGCTCAGCAGGTATCCCAATCACGTGAACTGCCGCATCACTTTGCTAGTAGTTAAACAGAAATAGCGGTAATCTGACTATATTCTCCTTAAGTGTTCTTCAATATTCCCTAAACAGCATCGCTTATGAACGTTACTCCTAAACCACCAACATTGCGGATTTTGATTGTGGAAGATGATCCGATGATGCAATTAGGTTTAGAGCAAGCGTTAGAAAATTATCCTCAATTTGAAATTGTTGGACAAGCAGAAGATGGTTATTTAGGCGTAGAAGCTGCACTTAAGCTCAAGCCGGATCTTGTGGTAATGGATATTGGTTTACCACGACTAGATGGTGTTGCTGCAACTAAACAAATTAAAGCTGCACTTCCAGAAGTTCGCGTTGTAGTGTTAACTTCCCACACAACAGAGACTGAAATTATTGCGGCGCTTGCGAGCGGTGCAGATGCTTACTGTATTAAAGGTGCTAGTGTGGAGCGGCTTTTAAGTGCGATCGCTGCTGCTGGCGAAGGAGCAACTTACCTCGATCCTCAAATTGCTCGTCGGGTGATAGATAACCTCAAACCGCCTTCACCTACTGGCAATACAGTTCAGCTTTCGGAGCGGGAATTAGAAGTGTTGAAACTTATGGTCGAAGGTTATAGTAATCCTGAAATTGCTGCCGCTCTTTACCTTAGCCCAAATACTATCAAAACTCATGTGCGTGGCATTATGAACAAACTAGCCGTAGATGATCGCGTTCAAGCGGCTGTTGTTGCCCTGCGTTCTGGATTAGTTTAGCGTACTCATGAATGGACAACTAACATGGGTAGCTAAGTAGTGATACTGGTAAAACTAGGTAAAATTAATAACTAAAGTATTATAGGCAAGAAGCGGCGTAATAATTTTACCCTATTCCCCTGCTGGGTAGTGGTGAATAGTAATGGTCAGGAGCGAAGGGAGGTATTGTAGTGATGCACAAAGTACCAAACCGCCCCGATGTGATTGCTCAACTTTTTGAGAAAGACAAGGTTTTGCGAACAGCGCCCCCTCTTTTGCCGCAGGGTGTTGTTGAACCGCTCAATATAACTGGTTTTTCTGTTTCTTTACTAACTGCTCGATGCCGGTTACTGGGCAATAATGTTCATAGGCTTCCCAGAAATCGGTGTAGCAGATAAAGCACGGCGGATAAACCGTAGGTAACGGTGCCATAGCCCCTTTGCTGTTTGACGAGAACGATCACCAACAAATACACCGACACCACGGCTATCAGCATCGATGGTTCAACCAAACCATTGTTTGTTCCCCTTAGAACCGACAAATGACCACATCTCGTCCAGTTGCATCGTCAACCGACCCCTTTTTTGGGGCAACTTCTACTGTCTTTTGGAGTTTGATAATACTTTTTTGATTGACGTACAGTTGCAGCCAACGCTGTGACACCCCGTCACCCAGCAGCAATGGCTGCTAGTGCCAAGCGTTCAAGCAACAGTTTATCAATCAATTGGCAGGTGCCCTGAGCAATCCGGTTGTCGGCTCGCGTTTCTCCTACAAACTGTCGTCCGCAGTCTTGGCGACGAAATCGAGGTTTGCCGTAGTGCGTATGTCCGTATTTGATGATTTGAGTTGATTGGCACTTGGGACAGTTCATTGAGTCGTCTACAATGATTTAAGTTTCTGGCTTCCCAGCTTACCATTACTATGCATTACTACCCCCTGCTGTCTAAAAGAGCAGTTTTGACGAATGACCGAGTTCGGGAGCGATCGCTAGCTACACTAACTTTCTCAAACAGAGCCGGACATTTACGATGTCAACATACACAGTTAAATGGTATAAAAGCTTAAGCTTTCAAGGTTTGATATGTCTAGCATTGATCACGCTCTGGTTGTTTGCTGGTATCGTACTAGTGATGAATACAAGAGGCAAAAAATTACTTGCAAAAGAATCATCACGCTTAATTGAGATAACTGGTAATAATGCTGTTTCAGAATTAAATTCTCGTTCTTTGGAAATTGCTGCTCTAACACGAACCTTAGCAGTTACCGCAGAAAAATTACCCAAATCAGAAGCCACTTTCAAGAAAATTATTCCAGAACTAATTAACTTTCAGGGAGATTTAGCTGTAGCAGGTGGTGGAATTTGGCCTGAACCCTATACTTTCCAAACAGATAAACAAAGAAGAAGTTTTTTCTGGGGTAGGGATAAAAGCGGAAACCTTAAATATTACGATGATTATAATCAATCCGGCTTAGGATATCACCATGAAGAGTGGTATGTTCCTGTCCGCTATACCAAGCCAAACACTTGCTTCTGGAGTAAGTCATACATAGATCCTTATTCTGAGCAACCAATGGTTACTTGTACAGTAGCCACCTTCAGGCAAGGAAAATTTTCCGGCGCAGCTACTATTGATTTGAAGCTAGAAGGATTACAAGCATTTGTAAAATCTTTACAAAAACAAACAGGTGGCTATGTTTTTATTTTAGATAGAAATAATAAATTTATTACCTTTCCGCAGCCAAATTTAGTCAGGCGAACTAGTAAAGATAGCCAAGGTAAAAAGACTGAAGAGTTCTACCTCACATCCGAACTTGCTGCCAAGGAACCTTTGTTTCTACCATTGTCAGAAGCTGTTGAGAAAATGAACGCAGAAATAGTAAGGAAGGCACTTCAACTGCAAAATTATAATTCTATAGTTGCAGCAGCGATCAATCGTGATAGCTACCAAATTGAGCAAGCAGAAGCAGAATTAATTTCTGCTGCGATCGCAAATCCACTTAAACAAAGTCAGAATCAAACAAACCTGTATATGGAAATTGATTTAAAGGATGATTTTCTTCTAAAAGAAGCTTCTACAGCGTTCATCTTCCATGTTCCAAACTCATACTGGAAGTTAGTTATTGTCAAGCCTCTTTCTAAAATTAATACAGTTGCATACAATATCATTCAATTACTAATTATCTACTCTTTAATTACTATTGCATTGATTATGCTTGCTGCTTATTTTATATTAAGACGCTTTTTAATAAAACCTTTGTTGCAAACTACATTTAATGTAAGAAAATTGGGTGCATTAGTAGCAGATGAAAAATTTAATCAAATAAGTAAACTACCAATTAAACATACAACTTCTAACGAGTTCGGTTTATTAGCTCAAGTATTTAACATTTTGGCAACTGAAGTAGTTGAGCAACATAACCAGCTGGAACAGGCAAATGAAGAACTTGAATTCAAAGTCTCAGAACGCACCGCTCAACTAGCACAAGCTAACACTGAAATTATTGCTCTTAATGCTCGCCTCAAACATGAAAATCTACGGATGAGCGCTGAATTATCAATTACACGCCGACTTCAAGAGATGATTTTGCCTAAACAACAAGAACTAAATCAAGTTAAGGGACTGGAGATTGCTAGCTTTATGCAACCAGCAGCTGAAGTAGGCGGTGATTATTACGACGTACTTAGCTACGATGGTCGAGTAAAAATTAATATTGGTGACGTAACCGGACACGGGTTGGAAAGTGGTGTATTAATGATTATGGTACAAACCGCAGTGCGAACTTTACTCGAAAATAACGAGACAGATCCAGTTAAATTCTTAAATGTTCTCAACCACATAATTTATAAAAATGTTCAGCGTATGCGTATTGATAAAAATATGAGTCTGACGTTATTGGACTACAAAGAAGGCAAACTGCGTTTGAGCGGACAACACGAAGAAATAATTGTAGTGCTTGCTAACGGTAAGCTAGAACGAATTGATACTATAGATTTGGGCTTTCCGATTGGATTAGAACCAGATATTGCAGCGTTCGTGGCGCAAAAGGAAATTTTGTTATCTTCAGGCGACGTAGTGATGCTTTACACTGACGGGATTACTGAAGCTGAAAATAAGTTTGGGGTGCAATACG
>JAUJND010000099.1 GCA_030446505.1 Chroococcidiopsidaceae cyanobacterium YX2bin18
TACCTCCTCTACAGGTAGCCGAGTGATAAAGCTCTTTTTCTTTGAAGTCAGATATAGCCGCACGAACCACCAGGTAGTTTTACCAAGATTTACTCCAAAGTAAGAAACAGTGTCTTTAGGCTTGACATCTAAATGGTAGGTTGTTGAGGTTTCTGTAATAGCTTTAATCTTATCAAAAGCTTCAAGTTCTTCAGCAGTCGTTACTATTTTTAATTCTTCCAGTTCCTGTTCTTGTTGTTCCTCTTCAATTTCAATATCTTCTTCTATTTCAGCTATGCTGGAGCTATTGCTGACTTCAACAGCGTGACTCATTTCTTGGCTGAGTGAACGAGTCATTAATTCTAATAAACTGCTTTGAATCGACTTCTTAACAATTGGCTCAAATTTATCAAGAACCTTACTCCCAATCCGACCTTCAATTTTATAGCTAGGAGCAAGCTTACCAAGCTCACCTACTAAGAAACGAATAAATTCTCCAGAAGGAGAGCGTAAAAGATTACCTATAAGCTGAGTCATGCCTTTTACATAAACCATCTCCTCAGCTTGCCTGCCAATAGCTGCCGTATCAAAATTGTCACGGTGGAAAAGCTTTAAATTCTCGATATCTTTTAAGTCATATTCAAAAATATTGAAGCTGAAAAATGGCTCCTTGTCCATAACATTTTTGTCACGCAAGTCAGTGAAGAAGCGGTACTCGACACCGTTAGTAACAATAGCGACTTTTGTGGCAATCAAACTATTAAAATACTTACTCAGTTGCCCATCATGCGTTTCGGCTCTTTGTCCTCGTGCTTTTGCTTCTACCAGCATGACAATAGTGCCATTAATAGCTAAGGCATAATCTACTTTCTCAAACTGCCCTGCTTTTTTAGTAGCAAAATCCGCTACGTATTCAGGCATAACTTCGGTTGGGTCATGAATATCGTAGCCAAGAGCATTCAAGAAGGGAACAATAAGAGCCATCTTAGTAGCCTCTTCGCCAAGAACATGGTCGGCATTCTTACGAACTTTGTCCGAAAGCTTTGTGATATCTTCAGTAAATCCCATTTTCTTCCTCGTATACAGCTAGAACATATTTATTTAGGAGTTGCCATTAATTTCATTTATACACAAAGGTGATGAACACGAATAACGTTTTTCAAGGGTAGTTTTAGGATGAGGCATACGAGCGCCCCTTTTCTCGATTATTCCGACTGCAAGCTGGATGTATCGTAGGTGTGGCAAAATGAAAAACGGTGTCCTGATAAATACTTCTAGGTAATCTCTGTGAGTCCAACTGCCGTAGCTGCCCGCCGCGCCGTTTTTCCCTTCACTGCCATTGTCGGTCAGGAAGAAATGAAACTTTCCTTGCTGTTGAACGTGATTGACCCCAAAGTTGGTGGTGTGATGATTATGGGCGATCGCGGCACTGGTAAATCTACAACTATTCGGGCGCTGGCTGATTTGCTGCCAGAAATTACAGTTGTCGCCGATGACCCCTTCAACAGCGATCCCAACGATCCAGACATTATGAGCGATGCTGTCCGCCAGCAGCTAGAACAACAAGCAGAACTTCCCCTCGCCACAAAAAAAGTCCCAATGGTTGACTTGCCACTGGGAGCTACAGAAGACCGAGTTTGCGGCACTATAGACATTGAGAAAGCCCTTTCTGAAGGTGTTAAAGCTTTTGAACCGGGACTACTAGCTAAAGCAAATCGCGGTATCCTCTACGTCGATGAAGTCAACCTGCTAGATGACCATCTGGTAGATGTACTACTAGATTCAGCAGCAAGCGGCTGGAACACGGTTGAACGCGAAGGTATCTCCATCCGCCACCCCGCCCGGTTTGTTCTCGTCGGTTCTGGCAACCCCGAAGAAGGCGAACTACGACCCCAATTACTTGATCGCTTTGGAATGCACGCGGAAATTCGCACTGTTAAAGAACCAGCCTTAAGAGTGCAAATTGTCGAACAACGGGCAGAATTTGACCAAAATCCTCAGCAATGTCTCGAAAAATATCAGCCGCAGCAACAAGAGTTGCAACAACAGCTGATTAACGCCCAAAAGCTTTTGCCTGAAGTAAAGCTTGACTATGACTTACGGGTAAAAATCTCCGAAGTCTGCTCTGAACTCGATGTCGATGGCTTGCGGGGTGACATTGTGACTAACCGCGCTGCTAAAGCCTTAACAGCCTTTGAAGGTCGTACAGAAGTTACAGTTGATGATATCCGTCGCGTCATGACTTTGTGTTTACGCCATAGACTCCGCAAAGATCCTTTGGAGTCTATTGATTCTGGATATAAGGTCGAAAAAGCTTTTAACCGTGTATTTGGTATTGAAGCACCATCAGCAGATTCAGGTATTGCCCATAATGGCATCGGTCAGTCCGGTGGGCGTATTCGTTAATTACTCAATTATCAGCGGCTATTAATGACAATTTGGCGTTTTTGGTTTCAGACCTTTATTTTGTCCAGCCAGTACAATCCACCTCGGTTTGTAGAGCTATTAATGTTATTGCTGGCGATCGCCTTGCTAGGGATTTGGCAGCTAACACCAAGCTGGCCTTATTTGGCACTGAGTTTGAGCTATATAATCGGCGCATCTCTTTCTATTTTAGTGCGGGAAGCGATCGCCCCCTCACCCCAAATCCGTGCCACTCAGGTAACAGCAATACTATTGCTAATCATCAGTATTTATGGCTTTATTGACTTAGTTCACTATCTATAAGTTATTTTGGTGAAAGATTAGGCGATTTCCATCTGGATCGTAAGCATAAATTTCTCTACCGTGAGACGCTGTTAAAATATTTCGGTGGTGGATAGCCCAAGCTATTAAGGTGAGCGATCGCCTCTTCCAAGTTATTCACTTCCAAACACAAACTCATTCCACTGTTAATCGCCTCAAATTCAGATTGATTAGTTTCTTTAGGCTTAAAAAATAGCAAGTCGCAAACCGTGTAAAGAAAACTCGGCATATACATTTGAATGTAAGACTTTGGTTCTTGCATTAGTAATTCAGTGTATAAAAAAATACTAGTTTAGCAAGATTAACAGATGCCAAAGTTATGAACGCTTCAGTGTACTGGAAAACCATACTCTTTAGATAATAACCTATCTATAGATGGGTGTCGTTAAAGCAATAAACCGATAAGTGTGAACAAACGACCAAAGCAGGACTAATGGTAGATAAACGTGATGATATCCAGCATCGCTCCCTATTTGATCTGGCGGCGGGAATTTCTGAAGCGAGTTGGGATGATTGGAGCCGGAGTAGCCTTGACTGACATGATTTTCCAACATTCAGAGGAATCAGGTTACACAAGCTTATGCCTCTTGCTGCTGTCCGGGGAATTCCCCGGCGAAAACTAGGCGTACAGGTGTTGAAGTTTCGGCAATCGCGCTGGGTGGCGCTCATATTGGTGAGCTAAAAAGCGAACAAGACGCTATCCGGATTATTCATGAGGCGCTGGATGCTGGCATAACATTCATGGATAATGTCTGGGAATATCATGATGGTCGCAGTGAACAAATAATGGGGTAAGGCGTAACGCTGTAAGGTAGACGCGACAAAGCTTTTTTAATGACAAAAGTTTGTACTCACGGACGCGATCAGCAAAGCAGCGATGCAGCAACTTGAGCAGTCTCTTTAGCTGACGGCTGAAGACAGATCACGTAGATTTGTGGCAAGTTCACGAAGTCATCTACGACAATGATCCCGATTTGCATTTTGCTAAAGGAGGCGTGATTGAAGCTTTAGATCAGGCGAAGCGTGAAGGTAAAGTTCGTTTCTGTCGGCTTTACAGGTCACAAAGATCCTGCTATCCATTTGAAAATGTTGGCGCATGATTATGCTTTGATACGTGCCAATTGCCGCTTAATTGTCTCGACGCTAGCTTTCGCAGCTTTGAAAAACAGGTTTACCCTGAACTTAATCAGCGTGGTATTGCGGCAATTGGGGATGAAGAGTATGGGTGGTAGTGAAGTGGAAACCAGGAAAAGGTGTCATTACTGCAACAGAAGCGTTACGCTACGCAATGAGCCTGCTCCGTAGCTACAACTGTGAGCGGAATCGACTCTCTACAAGTGCTGCGTCAGAACTTGAGTATTGCTCGTGGTTTTACGCCGATGAATGCAGAAGAAATGTGCGCTCTGTACTCGGTACTGCTGTTATGCTACAGATGGGCTTGAACTGTACAAAACTTCTAAAAAGTACGATGGTCCGCCAGGTAGAGAGCAAGCAATTTTGATTTCCAGCTAAAGAACAACTAGAAACCTAATTAAGAAGTTTTGAGGATAAATTACTATGACCGCGACATTATCTGCGCCACAATCTATCGAGTCTTGGCTAGGAGAAGAAGGAGAAGACTTGCTTACCTATAGCGAAAGCCAAGATTTACTGCATCTGCTAGATCTGACTTTATAGATCGGATTTGGACAGTAAGCGATCAACGCTTCCCAAGTGCTACGCTCTCTTCAGCAGCTATATTCTTACGGTCGGTTGGCTAATACGGGTTATCTCTCTATCTTGCCTGTAGACCAGGGTATTGACCATTCAGCCAGCTCTTTTGCACCTAACCCCATTTACTTTGACCTGAAAATATTATTAAGCTGGCGATCGCGGCAGGCTGTAACGGCGTTGCTACCACGCTGGGAGTTTTGGGCAGTGTTTCCCGTAAATATGCCCATAAAATCCCCTTCATTGCGAAACTCAATCACAACGAACTACTCACCTTCCCCAACCAATATGACCAGATTATGTTTGCTTCTGTAGAGCAAGCTTGGAATTTGGGGCTGTAGCTGTGGGAGCAACAATTTACTTTGGTTCAGAGCAATCAACTAGGCAAATCCAAGAAGTTAGCCGAGCCTTGCCCGCGCCCATGAACTAGGTATGGCAACAATTTTGTGGTGCTATTTGCGTAACAATGTTTTTAAGCAGGACAAAGATTATCATCTAGCAGGTGACTTGACAGGGCAGGCAAATCATTTAGGCGTGACGATTGAAGCCGACATTATTAAACAGAAACTGCTGGAATATAATCACGGCTATGCAAGATTGCTGAGAAAGCTACTGGCAAAAGCTACGGCAAAACAAATTATTCGTGTCTACACTGACTTAGTGACCGACCACCCGATTGACCTTACCCGCTACCAAGTGTTGAACTGTTACTGTGGGCGGGTTGGGCTGATTAATCCTGGTGGTGCTTCTGGTAAAATGACTTTGCAGAAGCGATCCGTACAGCGGTAATAAACAAACGGGCTGGTGGTACTGGCTTAATTTCAGGGCGCAAAACATTCCAACGTCCGATGGAAGAAGGGATAAAGTTATTTAACGCCGTTC
This sequence comes from Chroococcidiopsidaceae cyanobacterium YX2bin18, assembly GCA_030446505.1. Classification (GTDB taxonomy): domain Bacteria; phylum Cyanobacteriota; class Cyanobacteriia; order Cyanobacteriales; family Chroococcidiopsidaceae; genus JAHHHE01. Next base: position 5,317 of record JAUJND010000099.1, read on the forward strand.
AGGTGTTTACCTATCACCGGATGTAACGATCGCCTTCTTAATATTGACCTGATAACCGAGGTGCTACATACTGTCTAAATTCCTCGCGTCCAGACTCTAAATTAGCCGGAACACCATTAGGGTAAGTTTCAGTAATTAAAGACTGTAGACGTTGAATCCGGTTGTCAGGGCTAGGATGGGAGCTAAAAACTCTGGAGGTTGACCACCACTCCGCGCTGAGCCAAGTATCTGCATGAGTTCGATGATCGCTTTGGGGTTATAGCCTGCTTCAGTCATGAACCGAAAACCAAGGCGATCAGCTTAATTCAGTCGTTGCGTCCATACTGCAGACCAACCATTTGATTAACTGCCTGGGTAACGGACGCCGCCCTGCCGACCACTTCCTTGCCTCGTCAGTTGCCGCTATGCCAACTGCGTTAACCAGTGCTGCACCTAACTGCTGCTTCGCTAGGTGTTCTGCACCGTGTCTAGCAACAACGTGTCCCACCTCATGACCTAGTACCGCTGCTAGTTGAGCTGACGATGAGAGCCGCCTGAGTAGACCTGCGGTAATGAAAACCTGTCCACCCGGTAGAGCAAAAGCATTAACGGTTTGAGGGTCACGTAGTAAATGAAACTCAAAGGGGTAGGGCGTACTCTCTGCCGCTGATTGCTGCACAACCTGCTCTCCTACCTGGTCAACATAATCTTGGAGCAGCTTGTCTGGGTATAGACCACCATGCTGTGCTGCCATTTGCAGATCGCGCTTGCAATCCCAGTTCTACTTCCTCCTCTGTTGAGTTGTACTCGCTGCTTTTCTCCTGTAATCGGGTTCTCTACAGTGTTACTACAGTAGCTAATTAACTCAAAATAGCGAGATGAAGAGTGCAATTCCCAGACGGATTAGTACATTCACTGGTTGTCTTTTGCATTGATTAGTCAGCACACTAGCATGAAATTTACAGCAGAAACACTAGCCTCAGCAAATGGAATTGACTATACAAACGTAGATGTGCGGCTTGCCGGAGGTAAAAGTTTAGCTGCTTAAAATAGTGCGTGCTCGCGGCAGTAAAAATATACAAATCCGCATTCCTACTCTGAGAGGTCCTTAATAGATGGAGATGTACCCGATGCAAAGCAGAGCATGAAGCTGGCAGCAAGAGTAGGTAACGCCTTCAATAATCTTGGCGATCGCAGCTGGCGCTAAGGCGATGAAGGCAGAAGGTATTGAGGTATGTAATTTCAGCGCTGGGCAACTGATTTTGACACCCCAGAGCATATCAAAGCTGCTGCAAAGTTGGCTCTAGATCAGGGTAATACAAAGTACGGTCCAGCAGCCTGGGAACTAAAGTTAAGACAAGGATCGCCGAAGCTAAAAACGGAAAATAATCTTAATTACCAAGCGAGAACGTAATTGTTAATAACGGCGTGAAGAGATAGCTTATTTAACTTGATGCTGGCGTTGATTGAACCAGGGGATGAGGTGATTATTCCTGCTCCTTATTGGCTAAGTTATCCAGAAATGGTGAAGCTAGCAGGTGGAGTAGGGTTAATAATTGTGCAGACAGCCTCGATCGCCTATAAAATTACGCCAGACCAACTCAGAGAAAGCCTTACGACTAATACCAAGCTATTTATTCTTAACTCCCCATCCAATCCTACTGGTGTCGTCTATACGCCTACTGAAATCAAAGCATTAGCTGAAGTAGTGGAGCAAGACATTTTAGTAGTTTCTGACGAGAATGCATGAGAAGATTATTTATGGATCTGAACACATCAGTATTGGTTCGTCGGGTGCAGAAATCTTTAAACGCACAATTATTAGCAGTGGATTTACAAAGCTTACTCAATGACTGGCTGGCGAGTGGGATATCTGGCGGCTTCCATCTGAATTAATTAAAGCTGTAAGTACTATCCAAGGGCATAGCACTTTCGAATGTTTGTACGTTTGCTCAGTATGGAGCAATAGCTGCCCCTGAAAGTCCCCAAGACTGTGTAGAACAAATGCGCCAGGCTTTTGCGGAACGGCGACAGGTAATGCTGCACAGATTAAGCCAAATTCCAGGAATGACTTGCGCTCCTCCATGGCGCTTTATCTGTTCATTAATATCAGCAAAACTGGGATGACATCGTTAGAATTCTGTAACGCCCTGTTAGAATCTCAGCAAGTTGCCGCTATTCCTGGCGTTGCCTTTGGTGCAGATGATCATATCTGCCTTTCTTATGCCAGATATGGCATCAATTGAGAAGGGGATGGATAGGTTAGATAAATTTGTCCGTTGTAACGTACTGTAGGCGATCGCATTCTCTTTAAAGGAATAGCAGATTATCAACACCTTAAGGAGCCGCAGCTATGTCTACTACCGCACTAAAAAACTAACTTTGAGCAATTCCTTGAACAATATCCAGATGGCTACGGCATCTACGAGTTGGTGAATGGTGAAATTGTCCAGATGGAACCAATCAGAGCGCACAAGAACGTAGCTAGGTTTTTGTTGTTTGCCTTTAACGATGAAATCAGGCGATTAGAACTTGATTATATTGTAGACAAGGATATAGTCATCAGAACCGTCATGAAGACGGACAAGAGCAAGGTAGAAACCCAGATGTAAGTGTGGTTAGTGCTTCCTTGTGGAATTGCAATTCATTAATCTACGGTGCTTTGATAGAACCCTGTGCTAGCTGTAGAGGTAATTTCAACCAACTGGGAAGATGATTACATTGATAAGTTGGATGAGTATCAGCGTTTGGTATTCCTGAATATTGGATTGTTGATTACTGGGCGATCGCCTCTAGGACTTATCTGGGATATCCTAAAGTTCCTACAGTTTTGGTGTATCACAAGTTAATGGTCAATATCAGTTTCAAGCATTTAAAGGCTCAGAACGTATTATTTCCCTTACTTTTCCTGAGCTAAAGCTAACTGTAGAGGATATTATTAAAGCAAGCCTTAGCCGAAAGCTGTAAATATTTATTCTGTCCAAAAACGTGCTATGTCAAATTCAATAAGTATAGTTAAATTAATAGTTTAAATTTAACTAAATTGAGTGGTTCACAATATTAATCCAGGCTTTCCTCGAAACAGAAAAGCAAACTATATTTATCAAAGAATTACTATTTTTATATCACGGGTATTTTAGTCATCAATTATGAATAAAAACTCACGGTACTATTGCCGCTGGACATCAAAAAACAGCCTGATGCAGGTATTGAGATATTTCGCTTAGGAGGCAATGCGTGCTTTTGATGCGGCGGCGGCGGCAATTTTAGCATCTTTGTTACTGAATCTGCGCTTACTTCTGGTGCTGGTGGTGGTTTCCTGCTAGCACATACTAATACCAACAAAAACATTTTATTTGATTTCTTTACCCAAACTCCGTATCAGAAGAAAAGGGTAATATTAATTTCTATCCTGTTGAAATTAATTATGGTGACGCAACCCAGGAGTTTCATATTGGACTTGTCAATGGCAGTGCCAGGTATCTTGCGGGAGTTTTTCATGTTCATAAAAAGCTAGGTAGATTACCTTTTAAAGTTATTGCTGAACCAGCTATCCACTATGCCAGAAATGGTGTGAAAATAGAAGATTTTATATTACTGCTTAACTATACTTACAAATCATGATTTCTTCTAAAGAAATGCACCAAGTATATATGCCACATGGATCGCTTCTCCAGCTTGGAGAAACTTTCTATATGAAGGATTTTGCTGAAACTTTAGCCTACTTAGCTGAAAAGGGTTCAAGAGAGTTTTATGAGGGAGAAATTGCTCAACGCTTAGTGAAAGATTGCCAAGATTATGGTGGCTATTTGACATTAGAAGATCTCAAGAATTATCAAGTTATAGAAAGAGAACCACTTTTAATAAACTATCGTGACAATACATTTTTGACTAATCCTCCACCTAGTTCTGGGGGTATACTAATTGCTTTTGCTTTAGAACTATTATCAAAAATTGATTTAGTTAACATTGAGTTTGGGACTCCTGAGCATTTGCAAACTTTGGCACAAGTGATGCAATTAACGAATCAGGCAAGAAAGGATAAGTATAATACCAATATTTATCAAAAAAACGTTGATGAAATATTTTTATCGACTGAGCATATTACTCAATATCAAGAACAATTAACTAAAATTAATAAATGGGGTAGCACTACTCATATTAGTGTTATAGATGATGAAGGCAATGCTGCAAGTGTGACTACTTCTCATGGGGAAGGCTCTGGATATGTGATTCCAGGCACAGGCATAATGGTTAATAATATGCTTGGAGAGGAAGATTTAAATCCGCATGGATTTCATCAGTGGCAAGAAAATGTGCGGATTTCTTCAATGATGGCACCAACTATAGTACTTAAAAATAATCAGCCTGAAATTGTCTTGGGTTCTGGTGGCTCTAATCGAATTAGAACAGCAGTGCTACAAGTTATTTCTAATATAATTGATTTTAAAATGCCCGTTGATATGGCAGTAAATAGCCCTCGTGTTCACTGGGAAAATAATATATTGAATGTAGAACCAGGCTTTAGTGAAGCGGCAATTAAATCAGCACTTTTTACTAGCAATAAACTGATTTTATGGCAGAAGAAAAATATGTTTTTTGGTGGTGTCCATACCGTATTGGAAAATGCAGCAGGATTTATTGAAGGTGCGGGTGATAAACGTAGAGGTGGAACGAGCGTAAGCATTTCCCCCCCATCATTTGGGGAGTTAGGGGGGTGAGTGCGTAACTCCGATAATTAGATATCGAGTTCGGCGAGGTTGAGACGGGAACCATAGGTTTCAATAAATTCGCGCCGAGGTGCAACGCGATCGCCCATCAAAATTGTAAAGATGCGATCCGCTTCAGCTGCATCCTGAATTTCAACTTGTTTTAGGGTGCGTGTTTCTGGGTTCATCGTCGTTTCCCATAGCTGCTGTGGCATCATTTCACCCAAGCCTTTGAATCGCTGCATAGTGTAGTTGGCATTACTAGGAAACTCGTTTTGCACTAGATTTGTGAGTTCACGATCGCTGTAACAATAGTAATGGTTGCGTCCTCGCTCGACTTTATACAACGGCGGACAGGCAATATAAATATAGCCTTCCTCAATTAGCGATCGCTGATAGCGATAAAAGAATGTTAGTAACAGCGTTCTGATGTGCGCTCCATCTACATCAGCATCAGTCATTAAACAAATGCGGTGATAGCGTAGTTGGGAAGCATCAAACTCATCGCCTTTAACCCCCAATCCCAATGCAGTAATTAGTGCTTGAATTTCGGTGTTTTTGTAGATTTTGGCATCATCAGTCTTTTCAATATTGAGAATCTTGCCGCGTAAGGGAAGAATTGCTTGAAAGCCGCGATCGCGTCCTTGCTTGGCACTTCCACCCGCTGAATCTCCCTCGACGATAAAGATTTCTGACTCGCTGGCATCCCTAGAACTACAATCAGCTAACTTACCAGGCAAAGGCGAAGACTCCAACACCGACTTGCGCCGCACAAGCTCACGAGCATGACGCGCAGCTTCTGCGGCTTTGAACGCTTGAATTGCTTTATCTAAGATCGTATCTGCTACCGGAGGACGAAACTCCAGGTACTCGGTCAAGACTTCTCCTACTAAAGAATCAACAATTCCCCGCACCTCGGTATTGCCTAACTTAGTCTTAGTTTGACCTTCAAATTCTGGATCAGGCACTTTAACAGAAATTACTGCCGTCAACCCCTCCCTAACGTGCTCTCCAGTTAAATTTGGTTCATTTTCTTTAATTTTGTTGCGCTTGCGGGCGATCGCATTCAGGGTGCGCGTCAGAACTGCTTTTAATCCTTCTAGGTGAGTACCACCATCAACCGTGCGAATATTATTCGCAAAACCCAATAAATTATCTGTATAGGCATCAGTACACCACTGCAAGGCGACCTCAACTTGCACATGATTGCGTTCCCCCTGCACAAAAATAATTTCCTCATGCAGCGGCTGCTTGTCGCGGTTCATGTAGGCAATGTATTCTTTGATACCTCCCTTGTATTCGTAGGTTTCTACTTTAGGCTGATTACTTTTGAGTAATTCCAGCCGATGATCCGTAAATGTAATTCTGACACCAGCATTGAGATACGCTAACTCGCGTAAACGACCTGCTAAAGTGATGTAATCAAACTCTATCCCAGTAGTTGTGAAAATTTCTAGGTCAGGCTTAAATGTGATCGAAGTTCCAGTACGCGCTTCTTTGGATGGCTGTGGCTTGTGCTTCAGTTCCGTAACCGGGATGCCACGCTCAAAACGTTGGATATGAACACGGTTATCTCGCCAAACAGTAACTTCAACTCTTTCAGATAAAGCGTTGACAACAGAAATACCGACACCATGTAGTCCTCCAGAAACCTTATAGCCACCGCCGCCAAACTTACCCCCAGCATGGAGAACTGTCATTACTGTTTCTAGTGCCGATTTTCCGGTTTGGGGGTGAGTATCGGTAGGAATGCCTCGACCATCATCAGTCACAGTAACCGAACCATCGGCATTTAGGTCTATTTCTACATGGGTACAGTACCCTGCCAAAGCCTCATCAACAGAGTTGTCTACTACCTCGTAAACTAGATGGTGGAGTCCTCGCGGTCCAGTAGAGCCGATATACATCCCCGGTCGTTTCCGCACCGGTTCCAGACCTTCCAGAACTTGAATCTGATCGGCGCTGTAACTGCTAGCCATGCAAGGAATTCTCCAGTAATAATAATAAGGTATAAGCCGATATCAGGCTTAAAGAATAACAAAACACTCCTAAATTTTAACACAAAAGGCTTAAAGACGGCTCTAGGGCTATTTAAAGAGCCATTTATTTAAGGGATGTACCCAATAAAATTTTCCCCAAGATTAATTACGATTTGCGGTGCTACTGCTACTGGCAAGTCAGGGCTAGCGATCGCCTTGGCTAAACGGCTGAATTCTATAATTCTCAGTGCTGATTCGCGTCAGGTGTACCGCAACTTTAATATTGGCACAGCTAAACCAACGCTTACTGAGCAACAGTCGATACCTCACTATTTAATTGATATCTGCAATCCCACTGAGACATTAACCGTGGCAGACTATCAGCAGCAAGCCCAAGCCTTAATTGCTTCTCCCCCTACTCCCCCTACTCCCCCTACTCCCCCTACTCCCCCTACTACTCCCCCTCTCCTATTAGTAGGGGGAACCGGGTTATACATCCGTTCGGTTGTGGGGGGGTTAAAAATTCCCAGAGTTGCGCCACAAAAAGAATTGCGAATCCAACTGGAGTCTCTCGGTCAGTCTCAACTGTACGCTATGCTGCAACAAGTAGACCCAGTTGCTACGCAAAAGATTCATCCAAATGATCTTGTGCGAACGTTACGAGCATTGGAAGTTTTCTATGTCACTGGTTGTCCCATTTCTGAACAACAAGGAGAGTATCCGCCCAATTATCCCATACTTCAGATTGGCTTAGATTGTGCTGATTCAATCCTCACTCGTCGGATTGCACAGCGTACAGAGCAGATGCTAGCAGCTGGCTGGATCAGCGAAGTAGAAACCCTTTGCCAGAAGTACGGTGATGGTTTGCCGTTGCTAGATACGCTGGGATATCGAGAGATCAAACAATATATAGCTGGAAAAATTTCCCGATCTGAAGCTAAAGACTTAACTGTATTGCACACGCGTCAATTTGCCAAGCGACAGCGCACTTGGTTTCGAGCAGATCCTCAAATTGAATGGTTTGATGCAGATCATCCAGATTTACTAGAGCAAGTGTGGCAGCGAGTACAGCAGTTTGTAGGGAATTATAAGAGTGTGGTGATTAGTGCAGATTAGACCTTTCGCAGAAGCCTTCAGACTCAATGGGGCTAACCGAACAAAGATTATGCAACGCTAGTGTGACATCCTCCCAACACTGAATCGGAGTACCGATTACAGTGTGGGCTTCCCAAGATTGCTCATGAGACTTTGCTGCATCAACGGAACCCCCAGGCGGTCAACCTCCACAGCCAGCACCACCGTCTGTCCGACGGCTGTAAGACCACGTTGTTCTACTACTATTGCAGCAGCCACATCACGGTCTGTTGTATATCCACATTCAGTGCAATGATGCACTCGTACATCCAGTTCTTTCTTGCCAGTGTGGACTTGACACTGGGGACAAGTCTGACTCGTCCCATTAGGGTCTACTTTGGCAAAATAAACTCCTCTTTTCTTGCATACCCACCCAAGAATCTGCAAGAATCCTCCCCAACCCGCATCAAGGCAGTGTTTTGCCAACATACCCCGACTGGTTGCTTTGAGGTTGAGATCTTCAGCAAAAATCATCCCAACTCGATCGCAAAGTTGATGGGCAACAAGGAAATGAAACTCCCGACGAGTGTTATGAATGTGTTCGTGTAATTGACGAATCTTGTGTTGTGCCTTGCGGTAGTTGTTAGACCCTTTCACTTTGTCCTTCAATTGACGTTGCAGCCATTTAAGCTTGCTTTGCAACTGTAAAAAGAATTTGGGACGAGCAATCAATTTACCTGTAGACACAGCCAAGAATTTCTCAAGACCCAAATCAATCCCGATGGCATTACCCACTGGCATAGCATCGGGAATAGAAACATCACACTCCAATACCAACATTGCATACCAACCCGATGCTTTGTTGACTACCCGCACCTGTTTGACGATCATGCCTTCTGGAATTGGACGATGCAGGTTGAGCCGCACGGAGCCAATCTTAGGTAATTTAACCTGCCAGCCAGTCACAGGATTAGTCTTGAACTGCGGGAACAATAACGATTTGAACTGCCCAAACTTCTTGAAGCGTGGGAAGCCAAATTCTCGTTGTTGCATAAAGCGAAAAGACTTATCCAGTCTTGCCAATGCTTCTTGCAATACTTGCGAATGCACTGCGTCAAACTTTGGAAATATCTTTCTCGCTTGGGTCAGGTTACGCTTTTGAGCATAGTAGTTGGGATAGGGAGTGTCTGCCGGAATAATGTACTCCGCTCTCAGGCTACAAGCGTTGACCGCACACTTCCGAGAGTTCATCCAGTCCTTACGCTCTGCCAACGCATAGTTATACACGCGACGACATTGCTCCAACCAGTTGAGCAGTGTTGCTTCCTGTCTGGTGTCTGGATAAATTCGGTAGCTGTATGCGAGGTTCAACATATAGCTATACTACCATTTCTAGGAAGATTTATATTTTCCCTAGCCAAATCTTTGCAGTCATCCGAAAATAGAATGGTGGTTCCTCATCCATCTCTTTTCTTGTCCTGCGGACATCGCTCAGAGATAGAATCGTCACCGCCCGCCTTATATCCCGACGCTAACCGCGAAGCCCAGTATAGCGCGGGGCTTACGGCGAAATAGCTAAAATCTTATCAGCCTGCCTATGCAGGCTTAGTTTGTTTAGCGGCGAATTCTATTTGCCAGGTACTGTGATCGCACCTTAAAACTAGACAGCAGCTTGCATCGAATTCATATCAATATCAAACTTAGTAGCGATCGCTTCCATTACCTTGCGTGCAGCAGGTGTAGTAACACGCTCTTGCTGAGCAATTCTGTAACACTGTGCCAATAATGGTACGGCAAAATCACGATTAAGTTGATTTAGCAGGATATCTAACGGCTGGGGTGATTTAATATTTTTGGCGATCGCCTCAATAGAAGTTGGACTAAGGTTCAGCACTTTTAACTCTGGCTGAATTTCCTCCCAAGACTTCTCTGGATGACTGGCGAGAATCATGTGAACCAAAATTTGATCCATTAATGTTTGTTGAGCGATCGCAGTTTCTAAATATTTATCGCTCTGTTGTTTCAAAGTTTCTAGCGTCTCTTCCGAAGTAACAGAAGCGGGTGAATTTAGCTTTGTTTCATAGAACCGACAAGCAGCATACCCCAATGAATAAAGCATCGCTGCATTTGTACTTGCACCAATCATTGCTCCTGCAAAGGGTACATTCCGCAGCAATCCTAAACCCGCAGCCTTCAACGCCCGACTACCACCCAATCCCAAACCAAAAATCCCCAATACTTCACCTTTACGCGCAGGATCTTTTAAATCAAGCCCGTAGACAGCTGCAATTTGATAAACCATTTCTGCTTGCAATTTTGTTGTAGCTGCTAAATCAACTGCTAGTAGTGCTAGCGCAACTCCTGGCAAAATACTACTTGCTAGCCCAACCCCACCTGCATACGTTGCTTTCTCCACCATGATTCGGTGAGCAATTTCGCTAGGTGATTCATTTGGATATTCTTGTTGTAGCTTTCTTACTGCTGCTTCTGCTTGCGCCAAATCAACGCTATCTGTTGCCCCAACTAACCAATCTAGGTTCAAAAAGCGAGTTAGTCGCCGCACTAGCCAATTATTACCGACAGAAGTAGCTGCCTGCCCTGCTTCTTGAGTGGCGTAGGAAATTAAATCGTGTGCTTGCTTTGCTGCTACTTCTCCTAAATCAACAGCTGTACCTGCGATCGCCTTACCCGTATGCGTAATTGTTTCTGTGACTCCACTTACTGTCTTCGCTAAAGACTCTAAAAAAGATGGCTCATCATGCGTAGGGGAGGTGTGACTTGGAGGAGAATATATAGAGAGGGAGAAAATACATAAGGAAGAGCCTGTG
>JAUJND010000100.1 GCA_030446505.1 Chroococcidiopsidaceae cyanobacterium YX2bin18
GAGTCTTTTTCTTCAACTCCTTGATGGTGATGGATACCGTGAAGTTTGTGCCTAAAGAACTGATTGAAGCAACTTACACCTTGGGAGGGAACCGCAATCAAACACTGCTACAGGTAATTTTTCCCTACGTTTTGCCTGGAATCATTGATGCTTGTCGGATCAACTTGGCAGCTGCATGGCAGTTAGTAATTGTATCAGAACTAATTGCAGCAACCGAAGGCTTAGGTCGTCGAATTAGCGTTGCAGGTAGATTCCTCAGAACTGATGAAATTTTTGTAGGACTGATTGTCATTGGGGTAATTGGGCTAGCATTCGACCTGCTCTTTCAATACCTCCTGCGAGTTTCCTGCAAATGGGCAAGCCAAAAGAGATAAAAAGTCAAAAATCAAAGGTTTAAATCATGTATTTGCAAATCAACAAATTGTACAAAAACTTTGATACGAAACAGGGACCATTAGTTGTCCTGAAAGACATCAATATGAATATTCAGCAAGGCGAATTTATTTGCGCTGTCGGAGCATCGGGTTCGGGCAAATCTACCCTACTGCGGCAGATTGCCGGATTAGATACCCCCACGACTGGAGAAGTCAAAATTGATGATGTGTGTGTCACTGGACCAGGACCAGATCGGGGCATGGTGTTTCAGCACTACACGCTCTTCCCTTGGATGAACGTGCAAGAAAATACTGAGTTTGGACTTAAACTCCAGGGATTGCGGAAGCAAGAACGGCGCGAGAAAGCTAGCTACTACCTGAATGTGGTAGGGTTAACACAATTTGCCAAGTCACTACCTAAAGAACTATCTGGTGGGATGAAGCAACGGGTAGCGATCGCCCGTGCTCTTACCTCGGAACCAAAAGTAATGTTGATGGACGAACCGTTCGGCGCATTAGACATCCACACCAAGGAATCAATGCAGCAGTTCATCCTAGAACTCTGGGAGCGCACGAACCTGACGATTTTCATGATTACCCATGATGTGGAGGAAGCTGTATTCCTCTCCAATCGAATTTATGCCTTGAGTGCTCGTCCCGGTACTGTAAGTAAGGAAATTCCGATCAAATTGCCGGAACGTACCCAAAATGTTAAACGCCTCTCCATATTCCACGACTATCGGGATGAACTAATGGATCTACTGCGGGGACACCCAAAAGAGGCTGTAGCGGTGGCTTAGATCAGGTCACATTAGTAAGGACTGAGTGTGAAACTAGTAATCTTTCTGGTCTACTATAAGTTTTATCTTTTTGACTTTTAACTTGCTTAGCAATAACTGATCACCGTAGGGGTTACTTGGTTATTACCCCATTATCAATCCGCTGTCTGAGAACACGATATAAGAATAATGGATAGCCCAGAAGAAAGCGTTTCCATAAACGTTGTGGCTCAATAAAAACCCGCGTTAACCCTTCAAGTCCATAGTTAGTCATCCAATGCGGACCCCGAACTACAGTATCAGTGTAAAAATCTAAACACGCACCTAGTGGTAGAAATACGCGAGCTTCTAAGCGATTTAGATTATCCAAAATCCAACTTTCTTGTAATGGCATCCCGAATCCTACATATAAAACTCCTGGTTTAAATTCATTGATCTTTTGGATAACAAGATCATTCTCCACGCCGGATTTCTCGAAATAACCATGATGTCCTTGTATCCGTAACCTAGGTGCAATTAATGTTAACTTAGCGATCGCCTTGTCTACTACACCTGGTTTACCTGCCAGCAAAAATAAGGAAACATCTTGTTTTTCACAAGCTAACGCAAAATTTTCTATGTAGTCTGGACAGGTCATCCGATGTTCATGTTGGACAGAGTAGCCAAGCATCCTAGCTGCCACCAATACACTAAAACCATCACAGAATACTAGGTCTGAATTATTTAAAAAATCTTGATACCAAGACAGCTTATAGGCAAGATTTATTGCATTAATATTCACATGACCTATTACTGTCTTTTTTTCGAGTTGTGCAGCTTCTACTATGTAATTTATTAATTGGCATAGCTTCACTTTGTGAAATCTTGTATTGAGCACGGTTACTTCATCAAAAGTTTCCATAGCAATAAGCCTTGTCACACTTGCGAGAGCCTGGAGTAAAGTTTCAATAATGAGCTTTCTTGGCAAGTAAAACTACTGGTATTGTGCGGATTAGAATCTTGAGATCCATCCAAATTGACCAGTTACGAATGTAGTAGCTATCTAAAGCTATTTGCACATCAGTACCACCCCGTTCTACCTGCCATAATCCTGTGATACCTGGCCAAACACTTTGCCTTAGCTCTTGGAACTCCCGATCAAACTCCGCAATGTGATAGTGAGGAAAAGGTCGAGGTCCAACTAAACTCATCTCTCCCCGCAGAACATTCCAGAGGTTCGGCAACTCATCCAAGCTACTCTTACGCAGAAAATGTCCAATCCAGGGAATGACACGCGGATCATTGTCCAGCTTAAAAATCTGCCGCCATTCCGCTTCGCGTTCAGGATTCGCCCGCAAGTAAGCTTCCAAACGTTCATCAGCATCTGGATACATAGTGCGGAACTTGATAACTTTAATTGTCTGCCCATTTATACCTACTCTTTCTTGAATAAAGAAAGCAGGACCTGGGCTTATTAGTTTCACCGCAAAGGCTACGATACCCATGATCGGTATCGAAAGGATAAAAAGCGGTATACCAAATGTATAATCAATGATTCTTTTCAACGCACTGTTGGAATTTGGATTTTCAATCATAATTTTTTTAAAGTTACTAATGCATTCTTAACTAAATCTAGTAACTACGTAGCTTTGCCTCAAAGTACTTTGTTAAAACTCACCGAATAGCAATTTTTAACATTATTAATTTCTGTTTTATGTCAGAAATATTGACTGTTTTGCTAATACATCCTTAACAAGGTTTCAAAGGAAGATTCCACTGCCAACTAATAGTAACTATCAAATTTAACATTAGAAGTTACTATATTTTGGGCTACTTTTCTACGCCTATTCATTAACACTTCAAATCTTGAGTTATAGCTAGTGTGGGGTGAGCTAAAGTCGGATGAGCAACTGCCAGCTTGTCGCTATCGCCTAAAATGACTGATGGATAAACGCGACCCCTAATTGGACCTTGGTTAAAGGGAATTCCAAATGCGTTATCGTCGTCTATCTGATTAAGTATTTTTGTTACAGTGTGGTCAAAAATATCAAAAAACATAGTGTCTTGTGGCTTAGATTTTACTTCACACCTACTCTCTATAAAATCTCGAACGACCATTTCTAAAGTTCTCGATTCCGAGACCCTGCCTATAATATATCGATGTGCACCAGGACGATCCAAAAAATCGTTTCCCTGTATAAGTAAACATCTCCAAGTAAATCAGCTACAACAGAAATTTGGGGATAGCCTTTTTCCGCATAGCAGAATGGTTTACCATCTCCAAAGGGTCTGCTTACTCTTCCTTCACTAATAGGGTTTATTGCGTAGCCAAAGTCAACATATAAATTGCATAAATCATCTTTTTTTCTTCGCTCTGCTAATTGTGCGAATATATCGATCAAATGCCCTCTTTCTTCGGGTGAAATTAAGCCTTTCATTGAGGCCATAGTCCTCGCGCAGGTTAAAAAATCTCATTTGGCGATCGCTCCCTGCATCACGGTTGATCTCCGCTAGTATCTCTGCTAATTGAAGGACTTGTTCAGCACGACCAGGAAGAATCACGAAATTGAAACCAAATTTCATTGGAGATTGTTTTGCATTGCGAAGTTTTAAGAATTCCTTTGCATTCTTTAGAACTTGCTCAAAAGAACTTTATTTCTAGTAACTGTAGCTGTTGTTTCTGGATCAATACCGTAGAATGAAATCCGAAGAGTATCTAAGCTCCATAGCCCATCCTGCTTTTGTAGCAGGTGAGGTGTTAGCAAAATCCATTAGTGTACATAGATAGTTGAACCCTTGCTCTGATCCGTAACGTACTAAGTTCCCAATACCAGGGTTAGTAAGTGGTTCTTAATCCACCAGAAATATAAAATTTGTGTGGGTCATCTTTTTGGAGCTTGGCAAAACATTTCTTTAAAGTAAGCATTACCTGTTGGAATTGAGTCTCTTTCATATTTTGCTGCATAATTTCTGCCACAAAATGTACAGTAGAACATACAAGAGACACCTGGATAAATACCAATACGAAAAGGATGGCGATAAGCATTTTTCCTAGCATCCTCTATCGCCCCGGATTGAATAAGGGGAATAATTGTATTTTGCCAATACTTAGAGCCATAGCCATGTTTACAGATCAGCTCTTGGACAAATCTACTTCTTGAAGAACTAAGTTAAGTCTAATGAGTTCTTCTTTAGTTATACCAATTATCATTGATAAGTTCTCTTTGTGTTACGAACGGGTAGGGAAGACAACTTATTAATCAAACGCAAACTCAGGGCTGTCCACTGATTAATTGCCTCTTCATCCTTTGGGCTTTCGATAAGATGATTACTAGCAAAGGAAGGATGAGATGCTCTTCTTAGACAACTAATACATCCAACGGTTCTGAAGAGTAATCTTTAAGAATGTGTTGCGAATTAGTTGAGTCTGCTCTTGTATAGTCATCATGTTTGCTTGCTCTGTTGCTTGAACAATATATAAAAAGTTTTGTGCTGCAAACGATATATTGCTATCTCTACATTTAATTTCTTGGAAGAAGTAAGAAATTTCAGATTGAAGCGGTCTAGGCAATTTATCCCAGAAAGGATCTCGCGGTAAAGTTTTGCCATTTAGGGTAATAATTCTGGCTCTTGCGTAAAGTTCAGAATGAGTTGATATCCCTTGGTGACGAAATCTTAAACGCCCGTAAAGGTTCAGTCGCAGTCCAGGAAAGTGACAATTTTATAGGCAGAGAACCATATGAAAAATTTAGATTTGCTGAAGCCACCATCTGGCAAAGTAACTTCCTTTAAGTAAACTTGTTGATGATCAAATAAGACAAAAAGTAGGCTTAAAATATGTGGATATATATCAGTTACAACGTTTACTGTTAAATCTGGCTGTTTCAAAGAACCCCATCGCTGCTCCTCTATGACATCGTGCCAGAAGACTTCGACATAATTGATACAGGGAACTCTGTTCCATAATTTGTCGAAATAATGTACATAGCTTGCGAATATATATTTCTAGTCCCACAGCTATTACAAGGCTTTTTTCATTAGCTAAACTAATTAGCTCTCTTGTGTTCAGTATTTAGTACAAAAGGCTTTTCAACGAGAATATGTTTACCGTGCCTTAGCAGTAGCTTTGTTGTCTCATAATGTTCAGCAGGTAAATTTGTGACAAACGCTGCCTCAACATTAGAGTTATAAAAAATGATCGAGGTTATCCCATATAGCAACTTTTGTTAATTTTTTAGCTTCTAGCCAATCTTTTGTACTTTTGAAGTTCCGTTGTGAAACTAGATGAATCTTGGAAATATTCGGTTGGAATTGAGCTAGTACATTACAAGTAATCCTACCCCAACGCCACACCACCAACAACAGCTACTTCAGTTGGAGTAAAAATATCAATGTTAGGTGTATTTGTAGGTTGAAGTTCGTCAAATAATAAGCTACGCATAAAATTATTTTTAAAATTTAGGCAAAAGACTATGTTTTATACGACTTTATAAACTAAATGTTTGACAACCAAGATATATAGAAAGACTGAACTAATTCGTCGTGTTTCTTTCCAACCCTAAAATCATTATTAGGTGCTTTATGTACGCTACTAATTGAAAAAAAGTGTAAATAATCCGAGTTTTTAAAATGAATTACTGTCGTCAGCAACGCTACGCTTTTCTACTGTATGTTCAGCCTTTCAAACAAAGCGCACGTAATATAACTAAATCTGGCTAAATTTGAGTTGTTTACTCATTACTAGTTGTTGGCTAAAACCTTATCAGATACTACGTAATAATACTAGTATTCGTTAGAAATACTTTACTCAATCTTTAAATTAGATGACATATATGTAAAATTTGTGTTAAGCTTAGTCAAAATCGTGCGTTAAGTGATTAGGGTTTGGAGCCTTTTGTTATTGCTTCCCAGGCGTTTTATACCTATCTCAAGGACAAAAATCTAGTAATTCAGTGTTTACAGGCACAAATAGAATATCATAAGCTGATAAAGTGTCTGCTTGATGTATTTATGTCCTCGCATTAACACTTAGACTCAGACATGACAAATTCAATTCAGTTTTAAGCATATGTTGTACTGCCCTAATCATCTTTAGGGTTACCAAGAAAAAATGTAGTGTTCCTGGTTGAGTAACCGTAATATTTACTTTATGTAATAAAACAACACTACTATGGTGCAAGTATTAAGAATGATTAAAACATATTGCTTATAAAGCAAATATAGTAATGGCAACTCATAGCTTTTCAGTGCATTTACATGAGTCTGCTCAAAACAACTGCTTTAAGAATTTAATTAAGTAGAGTGTTGCTTGAAATTAGAATGTAGGATAACTTTCATTAACGGTAAAATTAAAAATCAACTTTACACTAGAGGAATTAAACTATGGCTTTACCTGTTGGTGCTGTTGCCCCTGATTTCACTGTCAAAGATACTAATGGTAACGCCGTCTCGCTGTCTAATTATGCAGGTAAAACAGTAGTTTTGTATTTCTACCCCAAAGATGACACTCCAGGTTGTACTAAACAAGCCTGTAGCTTTCGGGATGCCACGGAACAATATCAAGGCAAAGATATAGTGGTATTGGAGTCAGTAAGGATGATCAAGCATCCCATCAACAATTTACCCAAAAGTACAATCTGAATTTTCCGCTACTGGCTGATACTGATGGTACTTTAATTAAAGCTTACGATGTTGATGGCGGTGGCTATGCCAAGCGCGTTACTTATGTAATTGACGGTACAGGCAAGATTATTCATGTTGATGCCAGTGTGAACACCGCTAGTCACGCTAGCGATGTTCTAGCAACAGTTGGACTCTAAGAAGCACAAAAGTAGAGAAGGTAGAAGGTGCGGTCAGAGTATTCTGGAAAAGTTTGTAGGGAGATTAATTCTTCCCACAATGCCTCTTCCTGCAACGCCGCATCCGCTTTATTGCCATGAAATTAATCTCTCTATAGTCCTAAGAAAATCTCATTAAGTTGTGATGTAATAGCATCTACAAATAACAATTAGATTAAGCCTGATCTTTAATAAAAACAGATCAGGCTTAAAAATATGTTTATGCAATTAATTCGCTAGTTGGGGTGTAGCAACCGGATTTGTTGGAGTAGCTTGCTGTTGAACTTGCAGCAGTTCTCGCTGCTTTTTCCGAAATTCAGCAGCTGCCGTGTTAAGTTTTTGGTTCTGGTCAGAATTATAGTCCTCTAGGTTGGGTCCACTGCCTAGTCTAGCGCGATGAATTAAGTCGAACACGCCGAATGAATTGCCCTCGTTGTTACCCGAAAATGGATCGCCATTCTCTTCAGAATTTAAGTCTTGTAAAGGATTAACATCAGTGCTTTGCGCCCAGTTGGGTTGAGGCAATAGTAAGGACATTACGCTAACTACTACAGTGCCAATAACAAGACTGGTAACTGATTTAGGTTGTATTTGCATAGAGTTTTGCTAATAAAAGGTTTAACAGAGTAATGCTTCTATCTTAAGCAAGAGTTCGACGTAATAGGGGTTGAATGCTCAAGAGAGCAACAAGGTTAAAGCCAAGTAATATCAGTAATGCTCCGCCAAAGGTAACATTACCCCAAGGAGCCTGCATGACTACACTACTCAGCCCCCAATTACTGTGGAGATAGAGATAGCGAATCGGTTCGATCGCATAGCTGAGAGGATTGAGCGTAGCAACAACCTGCAACCATTTAGGCATGAATGATAAAGGAGCCAAAGCAGTACTGGCAAAAAGCAGCGGTAGATTAGTTACAAAAATTACGGCAATCAGTTCAATGTGACCAGGTAAAGTAAAAGCTAAACCTAGGCTAAGTGCTGTTACGCCCAAAGCTAGCAGGAAGACAATTAAGGCGATCGCTCCTATTCCAGCTATATCTGGTAACCCAGCCCCCAAAAACGCTGCAACTGCAACAATAACAGCTGCTTGCAACAAGCTCTGACTCACAATAAACAGCGCTGAAGCTAAAACAATCGAATACCTTGAAGCCAGCGGTGCTACTAGCAAGCGGTTCAAAAAGCCAAATTCTCGGTCAAACATTACGGGCAAGCCAGCATTAAGCGCTCCCCCAAAGGCAGTAAAAACAATCACACCAGCACCGAGAAACTGACCATAACTCTGGCTGTTACCGAATAGTCCTTGCGGCGCATTTTGAAACAGCGCTCCAAACAAAACCAACCACATCACAGGCTGGATAATTCCCGCAATCAGCGTTGAAGGACGACGCTGCAACTGAATGAACAACCGCCGAGTTAGAGCTAGCGTTTCTTGAACTAACTCACCCAAAAAACTTGGGGTACTTTCCCCAACATCAAGCTGTGTTGATGCCGCTGGTTGTAAATTAATATCTGGTTTAGGAGGTGTAACAGTACCACTCATTTTTCTGCCTCTGTGGATTTTCTGGACGGGGACTTTGAAGATTTAACCGTCTTAAAAAGTTTACTAGGAGCGAAACCTCTGACAACTTTTCGCTCTCTTAAAAAGTTTCTCAGGGGGGTTTCCCGCCTGACAACTTTTCGCTATTTCATGTTTCGCTTACGCTCTGCTTTGGGATCGCGAGTTCCAGCTGCCGCAAGTTCAGCATCCATCAGCGTTCGCCCTGTAGCAGCAAGGTAAACATCATCTAAGCTGGGGCGAGATTGAGCAATGCCAAACGTGGGCAACCCAGCTAAATTCATTGATTGCTGAATAGCACTCAGAGCATCGTTTTGGGGAGCCACAACTAAATTAAGCGAGTTACCTTGATCGCTGTTAATAATCACTTCTTGAACGAAGGGCAAAGATTGCAGTAAATCTTTGGCTTTGTTGGCTTCTTCGATGGGAGAAAATTCTCGGATGCGAAGAGTAACGCG
Organism: Chroococcidiopsidaceae cyanobacterium YX2bin18; assembly: GCA_030446505.1. Lineage (GTDB taxonomy): Bacteria > Cyanobacteriota > Cyanobacteriia > Cyanobacteriales > Chroococcidiopsidaceae > JAHHHE01. Next base: position 8,983 of record JAUJND010000100.1, read on the forward strand.
ATCGCCGCCTATTTTATCTTTTAATTGAGTTGGTGTGCCTGCCGCAATTACTAAGCCCCGATCAATAATTGCCACTTGATCAGCCAATGCGTCAATTTCTTCTAAATAGTGGCTTGTAATTAATACTGTTGTTCCCGATGCCCGTAGTTGGCGCAAGAAATTCCACACGATAAAACGACTTTCAATATCTAGCCCTACTGTTGGTTCGTCCAAAACCAAGACATCTGGTGCATGGAGTAAGCCAGCTGCCAAATCTATGCGTTTGCGTAAACCTCCTGAATAGTTACCAGTACGAATATCTGCCCATTCCTCTAAATTCAGTAAACTTAGTACCTGATTAATCCGCTCTTTTGCCGCTGCACTAGGCAAGTGATAAAGTGCCGCTTGCAGTTGCAGAAGTTCGCGTCCTGTGAGTATTTTATCTAGAGCAACTTCCTGAGCTACGTAACCTAAGCATTGTCTTGCTACTCTGGGGTTATCTACAACAGAGATACCAGAAACTTCAACTCGCCCCGCATCTGGTGCGGATAAGGTACACAAGATCCGCAAAGTTGTTGTTTTACCGGCTCCGTTAGGACCAAGTAAACCAAAGATTTCTCCTGGTTCTATCTGAAATGAAACGTCTTTCACGGCTTCGACTGAACCGTAGCGCTTCTGAAGGTTTTGAACTAAAACGGCGGGAGCCATTGAGATTTCTCCCTCAATATACAAATCTCAATAAAGTCTATCTTTATTTTAGTATGGCGGTCAGTGTATCCCTGTTACATTTACCGATTTAAAACTTTAAAAGCAGCTGGAGCAGGTGCGATTAATTCCAACTTCTCCTTGTTTTGCACAGTTAAAGTGCGATCGCACTACCCAGCTACATTTTAGTAAGCAGGCTGCCAAATTGGAATTGCCCTGATGAGTGGATGCAGATTTTCAGCCACAACCGCTGTTAGGTAATGAGTGATAGGCAGGCTATCAACCACCATGCCAGCGGATAAGAGCATCATGTAGAGAATGGAATAGAGAAAGAGCGATCGCGCTATTTGTTTGTCGTCTGGATTTTGCAACAGCGACCAAGCTTTTTTGATAAAAATGCTTCCTAATATTAAGGCAGTGCCGCCATAGACTGCACCCGTTACTTCGAGCGGATAGACTAGTAAAAATGTTGATGGAATCAAAATCAGCGTATAAAGCCAAATTTGACGCGTAGTGGTAACATCACCAGCTACAACTGGCAGCATTGGCACACCAACTTTGGCATAGTCATCGCGGATCATCAATGCCAGCGCCCAAAAATGCGGCGGTGTCCACAAAAATACTATGGCAAATATCACCCAAGCTGCCCAACTTAAACTACCAGTAACAGCAGCCCAGCCAACTAGGGCGGGAATCGCCCCCGCTGCGCCACCAATGACAATGTTTTGAGCGGTGTGGCGTTTTAGCCAGTGGGTGTAAATCAACATATAAAAGACAATGCCGGACATTGCTAATAAAGCGCTTAGCAGGTTGGCAAATACTGTTAGCAGTGTGAAGGTAATCAAAGCAATGGCGATCGCAAAAATTAGAGCATCACGGGGTTGTTAACGACCAGATGGTAAAGAGGCGATGGCGTGTACGCTCCATGTCGTAATCTATGTCTCGGTCATAAATACAGTTAAGTGTCTGGGCAGCACCAGCGGCAAGAGTACCACCAGCAAGGGTTACTATCAGTAATAAGGGGTCACATTGTCCCTCGGCTGCAATCCACATACTGCCAGCAGTCGTAATCAGTAGCAATGGAATAATCCGTGGCTTCGTTAGCTGGTAGTAGCTCTGAATAACTTGTAAAAAGTTCTGATGGTGGCGAGACACACTAGTCTCAATCATATTTGCCCTAATTCCTTAAATATTTAAAACAATACATAGTACTCTCAGTAATTACTGTTGTAGCGACAACTAAACTAATCACCAATGCGTGAACGGTATGCTAAATCATCAGCAACTCTAGCTGCCTTTAGTTTTAGCGATCACCATAAAACTGCTACTATGACGAACCCTGATAGGCAATTCCCCGTGGTGTATCGCGTAATGCCAAAACAGTAAAAGCAACTAGTGATCCCAGTAGGGTAGCTCCGATTGCTTGGTGAGCTACAGTCAGTAGAGCCACTTGCAAATGTAACCGGAAGGTAGCAACCCCCAATACAACTTGTAAAACTAGCAACCCACCAGCCATATTTGCCAGTCGCCGTAACGCTGGATGTAGTGCTGGCGTCCGCCAAGATAGAAATACCAAGGTCATTGTTGCTAGAGATGGTGGCAGCACACCGATAATATGGCTATACACGATTCCACACTGTTGACCCACTAAGCAGTGGTGCAACGCCCACCGAGATCCTACCAAAGCCCCTAGAAGACTTTGCAGGTACACTAAAACGGCAGCACTTAAGCTCAACCAAGGTAGCTTAAGCGCGGTTCCTGTACCTTGATAAGGCGTTAGAACTGTACCAATAACTAGCAGAGTGGTAAAAAATAGCAGTGCCATTCCCAGGTGAGCGGTAACAATATCAAACCGCAGCAGTTCTGTCACCGTCAACGCACCTAATACGCCTTGAAAAATGATTAGACAAAGGGCAAAAGTGGAAGCAAAAGGCAGCCAATTGGGTAAGTAGCGACGGTTCCACCAGGATAAGCTAGTGAGTGCTAAAGCACCTATGCCAATCAAGGCTGCATCTAATCGATGAAACCACTCCAAAAACACCTGAAGATTCATCTGCTTAGTCGGCACAATCTGTCCGTAGCACAGAGGCCAATCAGGACAAGCAAGACCAGCATTCATTACCCTTGTGGCACTGCCTATTGCCATTAAAATTAGGGTAGCTACGCACAATTTCCATACCAGCCGCCGAATTTGTTCTTGAGACTGGGACTGCTGAGCATCCGCTTCAGTTTGTCTATGTAGGACGGATTCGGTCATGGACGATACCTTCTGCCCATCTTAGAGCCATCAAAGTTAATTAATTTGTGAGTATATGCTCATTTCCACCCTAGCGCATTGTTACATAGGAAGTAAGCTAGTTTCAGTTTCTCCTTGGAAGTAGACAAATTCTTGAGCGCAACAGCTTTAAGAATTTTCTACTTTGTGAGGATTTAATGCTCACGCCGCTGATCAGCGTCATAAATCTTTAGATCTATTTACATATACTAGAAGCAATAGATGGTATCTCTCTTTGGGAAATCCAAGAGCATGATCCAAAGAAATAAGGAAAAAATTGTCTTTCTTAGCCACCATCTATTGTGGGCTAGACTACCGTGGTAAGTAAGCAGAACTGACAATACTAGAGAAGTAATCAATTAATTAACCCGTGAACATCCCAAGCTCTATTTGGACATTACTCATCGGCATCGTGCTGACCCTGGTTAGCCTCTGGTATGGTCAAAATCATGGCTTAATGCCCACAGCAGCCACAGACGAAGCGCTTTTAGTAGACGGTCTATTTAACACAATGATGACCGTATCTATGGGTCTGTTTTTGCTCGTTGAAGGTATTTTGATTTATTCTGCATTTAAATTCCGTCGTCGTCCTGGCGACAATTCAGATGGACCACCAGTTTTTGGTAATGTGCCGCTGGAAATTCTCTGGACAGCGATTCCAGCAATTGTTGTCTTGGGAATCTCTGTTTATAGTTTCGATGTTTACGATGCTATTGGTGGCTTTAGTCCCCATGCCGCTCATGAAGCACCGATAACACCGCAGGCAGTGAAAATGCCAGGAGCAGCGATCGCCGCAACTTTAAGCGATTCACCATTGGCACAAGCAAAAAATCCTAATCTCAACCAGCAGAAATCTGACGCGGCGATGCAAGACCCCGCTACAGCATCAGTCCGTAATGCTGACCAAATTCCCCAAAAGCGAGATGCTCCAGGCGTAGGGGTAGTTTCTCCCACCATTGGTGCTAGTCCTGAAAAGGCAGGTAAACCGCCAGGATTGGTTGTGAATGTTACAGGTATGCAGTACGCCTGGATTTTTACTTACCCTGATACTGGTATCGTTACCAGTGAACTACACGCTCCTGTAGGACGTGAGATTTTAGCAAACATTACAGCCAATGATGTGATTCACGCTTTCTGGGTGCCAGAGTTTCGCCTCAAGCAAGATGCGATCCCAGGTCGCCAGAGCGAGATCCGCTTTACACCAAATCGTATAGGTGAATATCCCCTAATCTGTGCAGAACTCTGTGGTCCTTATCACGGAGCAATGAATACAAAAGTTATTGTTGAGTCACAGCAAGCATTTGACCAGTGGATGCAAGAGCAGCAAGTAGCAGCTAAGGAAACAATAAATCAAGCCGTTGCTGTCAATCCGGCTAATTTATCTCCAGCAGAATTTCTTGCTCCTTACACTAGCAACATTGGTATTCAGCCTCAAATACTAGAGCAAATTCACACTCATCGCCACTAAGTAAAAGGTGAGAAACGAGAAATAGTTATGAGTTCTAGATGTTAAAGGTTGAGCGGAGCCGCCGCAGGCTCTGAGATGGAACATCCCAGAGAAAGGCGGTTAAAAGAAGTAATGGCTTAATTACTCTTACTTACTTCAGTCTTTAATTTCATTACTCAAAACTACCCTCTACTGCCTAATCCCTACTCCCTTTATTCCTATGACACAAGCAGAGCTACAAGCTACCGCCAATCAACCCGCCCTAATTGAGGAACCGGGGAGCAGGAATTGGCGAGAATACTTTACGTTTAACACTGACCATAAAGTGATCGGGATTCAATACCTAGTCACTACATTTATTTTCTACTGTATTGGCGGTGTAATGGCTGACTTAGTTCGCACAGAACTAAAAACGCCAGAAAGCGATTTTGTTAGTCCTGAGCTTTACAACAGTTTGTTTACGCTCCACGCTACGATCATGATTTTTTTGTGGATCGTTCCGGCTGGAGCTGGGTTTGCTAATTACTTGATCCCGTTAATGATTGGGGCAAGAGATATGGCATTCCCTAAGTTGAATGCTGTTGCTTTTTGGATGATCCCGCCGGCTGGATTATTACTGATCAGCAGTTTAGTTGTTGGCGATGCCCCCGATGCTGGTTGGACTTCCTATCCTCCTCTGAGCTTGGTTACTGGTCAAGTAGGTGAGGGAATTTGGATTATGAGCGTCCTTCTACTTGGTACTTCCTCAATTTTGGGCGCACTGAATTTTCTCGTCACGTTGTTGAAGATGCGAATACCTGGAATGGGGGTGCATCAAATGCCCTTATTCTGCTGGGCGATGTTGGCTACTTCCACGATCACCTTAATATCAACACCAGTATTGGCAGGCGCTCTGATTTTGCTGGCGTTTGACTTACTAGCAGGAACAATGTTTTTTAACCCAACAGGTGGTGGCGATCCAGTTGTTTACCAACATATGTTCTGGTTCTACTCCCATCCAGCAGTTTACATCATGATTCTGCCTTTTTTTGGGGCAATATCCGAGGTAATACCTGTTCACGCGCGTAAGCCAGTTTTTGGTTATAAGGCGATCGCTTATTCTAGTTTGGCAATTAGCTTTTTAGGTCTAATCGTCTGGGCGCACCATATGTTCACGAGTGGCGTTCCTGGCTGGTTGCGGATGTTCTTCATGATCACCACTATGGTCATCGCCGTACCCACAGGAATTAAGGTGTTCAGTTGGTTAGCAACACTTTGGGGTGGCAAACTCAGGTTAAATTCTGCCCTGCTATTTGCGATGGGCTTTGTCGGAACGTTTGTGATCGGTGGTATTAGTGGCGTAATGTTGGCAG
>JAUJND010000002.1 GCA_030446505.1 Chroococcidiopsidaceae cyanobacterium YX2bin18
TGCAGATAGCTGTTCAAACAACTTTAGGTGTTGTCTTCCTCTCCTCAATGTCAGCCTGTATTGGTCACACTTTAAGTGGCAACGTTCTTTTTTTAGAAGGATTAGTTTTAGGAATCACTGGAGCAATTGGTGCTTATTTAGGTACAAATTTGCTCCAAAAATTACCCAATATAGTTGTGAGTCTTTCAGCTAACACTGTTTTAGTAATTGCAGTAATTTATATTGTTTGGTATACCAAGTTTGTTAGCCTAGCTGATGTAATTAGATCTCTAAAACCTGATGAGCCAAATTCTTTAGCCAAAAATTAAACTAAGCATATACTTCTTATATATATTGCTGGTTCCTGTAATCATTCAGGCACAACAGAACTCATTGGATTGAGAGGGCTTGCGAAAACGAAATAGATTACTCCTGCCCCCAAGAGCGTAATAGCAAGGCTAAAGAGGAGCACCCAGCGACTTGAGGGTTCGTAGGCATCTTCATCAATAGCGTGCCGAATGGAAAAGTAGTGTTGGGTTGAAAGTAATACTGTCACCAAACCAACCAGCGAGAAGAGTAAACCCAACTTCCAGCTATTGCCTGGACTATGCGACTGGGGTGGAAAGAAGTGACGAATACGCACAATAACCACTCCAAAACCCATCAGCGCGATCGCACTCCGCATCCATGCCAAGTAGGTGCGCTCGTTCGCTAAGTGATCCCGCACCCGTGATGGATTGTGGTGCGCTTTTAGTTCTGTCGCTTTAGTCTGTGTAATGTTCATCCCTCACCCTTTAGGTTTCTATTGATGAATACCGCAACCCTACTTAACTGATTGGCTCATTTGTAGCGTCAACTTGGGCAAAAACTATAGTTACGCTCAATCCAAAGGCGATCGCTGCCATCGAGTCAGGACAATACCAGACACTAAGCCGATCTCAGGGAACTTATTTCACAGTGGCGCTGTTGTAGCTGGTGCATATGATTAAACAATTTCCAGCAATATTGTTCTGTTAATCCACAAGTTACAGCACCCCGTAATACAACATTGAAGTACCAGTCATTCGGAGCTAATTCTTCCGCTAATTTATCTACTACTACATAGGTGCGAACGTCTTTGTATAACTGACCGTTACTTTCAATATCTACTAATTCGTGTCGATACCAATTTTGGTGAACACCTTCGCGCTCATCAAGAGCGTAGCTCAGTCGCCAGGGTAACTGATAGAGTACTCCTTCTACAGAGCCAGTTGGGTCTTTAATCACATCCAGTACACCACACTTACGCAGGGAGGAATAAGAATAAAAACCGAGTCGATAGCCTTTGAGCGTCGCGGCACCGCTAACATAAATATGCGTTTTTTCACCGAGCGATCGCTTCAGATCTACTGGACACATACAAGAACCGTAAGCAAAGTAGTAAAACATCGGTGTTTGTTGAGGCGATCGCGTGCGGTGGGAACCCCCGTTGAGCGAACCGTTGTGCTGTTGCCGGATCACCGTTCGCTTTGCCGGATTATAAGATGGTGCAACACAGTCTTGCAAATGTCCAATATCAACGCTCATCTATTGCTATAACTATTTACGATTAATTTAGGATAAAGGCGATTTTAGCAGAACCTTCTGAATAACACAACATATCCCGATAGGGAAACCGTAGATTAAGTACTCTTTAAAAAAATTAGGGCAACCTAATCAGATTACCCCAATGATATTAAACTTTCTCCTGCACTTAATTTAGAGCATAATGTCTAGACAACGTTGATATCAGCACTAGGCGTAAACCCTGAATTTGGCTGGAGGCTTGCCAAAGCTGTTGTATTAAAGAACAAAGTATTGCTGCTGAAAGAGAACTTGCTAGTATCACCTACGGCAACAGCAAACCCAACAGCCGAGACTTCTATTTTATCCCCCTGCCCACGAGAGAAGTCTGTGATGATATCAATACCTTGTGACGCAGAGAAGAATTTAAAAGTATTAGCACCCGTGCTACCAGTAAAATTGAACAAGCTTGTCTACGTGGCTTGCTTTGTGGATACAGTCCTAGCGAAATTGCTCATGAACTGTATCGAGAACCCAGAGGGCTACGAGTTGATCTCTCTAGGGGACTGTACAGATACATTGAAACGTTGACGAATCAACAGCTTAAAGACTGGAGAGATGTTTCGCGGCTTCTGGCAGCAGCGGGATATCAAAAGGCAGCTAATTTGGTCACTCAACTTAAAACAGACAACTTCTGGTTACCAGTAATGCTAGTAAGTTAAGTAAGTTATGAACTACCCTTACTTATTGCTAGCCGCTTGATCAAACACCACACCACGCCAGAACCAAAATCACCCGTGCGATAAACCAAGCGTTGTTGCCCAGATTCTACAGTTACTAGCCAACCGGGAACGACAACTGCCGTACATAAAATACCTGGACGACGTATCCCCAAACAGCCATCAGACCACTGTCGCCGTTCTGCCTCAACGATACGCAGGTCAGATGGCAATCTTGACCGCCGGGAAGCATCCTGCAATACTGCATCTGTGATAGATTTGGGCAAATTAATAGCTGTTTGATTTTCTAAGCGTAAGACTTGTCCTGCGTAATCAGTGCGATAAACCCATGAGGAGCGACCATCAGACAAGGTAACACGCCAACCTTCAACTTGCGCTTGGAGGCATTGTTCAACCGGGCTGCCAAGTCCAAAACAACCATCCGACCAGGTTTCTCTACTAGAGTTAATAATTTTTAACTTTCCAGGCGGGATTTCTGACTTGCGGGACAAATCTAGGACAACAGCGTTAGCGACACGAGATGAAAGGTAAGTGCGATGCCAAAGGCGGGCGAAGCCATCACGTCCTTGACTACGCTGACGATGATTACGCTGATGTTCAAACTTATCATCGCGCCCTCGACCACGCTCATGTTTAAACTCATCATCGCGCTCACACTTATGATCACGACCGCGATCGCTTATTAATTTGTCCTTGCCTTTTACCACACCAGTTACATCTTGAGATCTGGGAGCAGCAATGGCAGATTGCAGCAGTGTTAGACCAGTGCTTAAAGATAAAACTCCAGTCAAGACTAGGACGGAAATAATTTTCTGAGACTGTTTTACTAAAGTGATTTTTAACTACGGTCATATTAAATATTAAAGATGAGAACTTCAAGGTTCAACTACTTATGAGTTAAACATCAATAGAAGTCTAGACGCTGGCATACTGTTGATTGGTTCCGTCCTAAATTCAAAGTACGGGCAGATCCGATGCATTGAAGAGGCAGATATTAACAAGTTTTATTACACTTATGGGCTACAACATCTCAAAAAAGCGATTTTGGTGGATCTTTGTGTTTACTTTCATGGCAGTTACTATGTTCAGTGCTGCATATCAGACAAGTTTTGCTGGTATTCAAGATTATGGGAAGCAGGCAGGAATAGAACAAATAGCACAAAGGCAAATCAACAGTGACTACCTGAATGAATTGCGCTCAAATACGCTGATGGCTGACAAGGCGGTGGATTTAGGGGTAATGCCATCTCAATACATTGTTGCCGAGACACCTAACATTTCCAAAACTGAGTTGCGGGGAGTGTGGCTGACAAATATTGATAGTGATGTGCTGTTTGAGCGCGATCGCCTGACTGCTGCTTTGCAACGCCTGAACCAGTTGAACTTTAACACCGTTTATCCTACTGTTTGGAATTGGGGATATACACTTTACCCTAGTGCCGTTGCTCAAAAGGAAATTGGGCGATCGCTTGATCCTGAACCTAGATTAAAAGGGCGCGACATCCTCAGAGAAATTGTCACTTCAGGGCATCAAAAAGGCATGGGGGTTATTCCCTGGTTTGAATTTGGCTTTATGGCTCCGGCTGATTCTCAGTTAGCTCTCCGCCATCAAATTGGCTCACAAGTCGCCGTAACGGTAACAAAATTTGGCAAGAAGGCAAGCACAAACGAGTTTGGCTAAATCCGTTTCGTCCAGAAGTGCAGCAGTTTATCCAAGATTTAGTTGTCGAAATTGTTAGTAAATATCGACGTTGATGGTATTCAATTTGATGACCACTTTGGCTTGCCATCGGAGATGGGATACGATGCTTTCACAGTGAAGCTATACAAGCAAGAACATGGGGGTAAGCGGCCCCCAACTAATCCTCAAGATCCTGAATGGTTGCGCTGGCGAGCTAATAAAATCACTGCTTTTATGAAAAGGATATTTCAAGCAGTCAAAGCTCAAGAAACACAACTGCCTAATATCAATTTCTCCCAACCCCCAGCGTGTTTCCTACGACTTGTTTTTAGCAGATTGGCAGAGATGGGAACGTCTTGGGTTAATTGAAGAACTAGTTTTGCAAGTGTATCGCAATGATCTCAAGGCATTTACCATCGAATTGGCGTTATCAGAAGTTCAGTCAGCGCGGCAGCATATTCCCGTAAGTATCGGCATTTTGTCTGGGCTGAAAAACCGCTCCCGTTTCTATCGGACAAATTCAAAATCAAGTGCAAGCAGTTCGCAAGCAGGGGTTTGCTGGGGTTTCGTTCTTTTTCTATGAAACTCTGTGGAATCTTGCTAAGGAAAATAGCGATCGCCAGACTGCTTTTCAGAAAATATTTCCAGCATCAGTAGAACGACCAAATATTTTGGCTGGATGGAAGCCATCTAAAACTTTAGTCAATTAATTCGAGTAAAGCTTTTTAGAGTGATCTATTGCCGAGTAGACAAATTTAGTAGCTTGCTCACCCTAACCCCCAATGCCTAAACGCCCTGCCAAAGATGGAGATAGAGGTAAAAGAGTTGCAATCATCAAAAATAGTAGCAACAGACCTAAAGCGGCTCTGGCATCATCGGGTTCAGTCAATTCATTCAGGCTAGGACGCTCTAAATCTCTTTGTAAAAAGACAATTACGATCGCCCAGTATAAAGCTAGCGGATTGGCAATAGAGGCGATCGCCAGCACAATTAATGTCGCTAGCGTTGTTCGTGCAGGCTGTTTTGCGTCCATAAATTGCCTGCACAATTCGACCACCATCTAGTTGTCCAGGCTGGCATTAAGTTTAACGCCGTGATTACCAAGCCTAGCCACCCAATCACAGTCAGTGGATGAACGTCAACCAAAGGTTGTTGTACTGCTGTACCTAAAATAACTCGCCAGCGTCCCTACCAGAATTGACCCTTGGAAAAACTCGGCTGGTACTTGAAATGAACTGCCTGGATGGGAAAGCAGCAAGCCTACTAGCAGCATTAACAAAGAGACAATGCCCCCAGCCGCTGGTCCGGCTGCGGCAATATCGAACAGCACTTTGCGGGAGGGCAGCAAAGACTCAAAGCGGGTGATTGCACCGAAAGCGCCAATTTGTAAAGTCGGGAGAAAAAAGGCAGGCTGAGGCGGATTTGGTGACGCTGCGCTAGCAACCGATGACCAATTTCATGTGCCGTCAAAACCGCTAGAATTCCCGCAGCAATCGGTAGGGATTCCGAAAATCGTGACGAATTAGCAAAGAAATCAAAGCCCAACAGTAGCCCTCCAGTTTCTAGGCTTGTAGCAATTGTTACTACTAAAAGTGAAACCGCCAGAATTTTTTGAGGTAGTGTCGTTGTTGGTGGGTCATTGCGGCTAGGAAGGACAATAATAACAGGCTTACCCTCCGGGTTTTCCACTGAAAACAGCCGATAGCGATCGCTTAGTAGTTGTTGTAAATTAGTAGTCAAGCGCTCGTGGACTGCTTGTGGTTCTCCGCGCATATTGCCTTTAAAAATTACGCCTTCTTGATAAGGAATCGTTTCTGTGGCAAAAAATGTATCAATACCGAAAATACCTCGAATCGCATTGAGGTCTTCGTCTGGTATCGGTATAACATTCAGATTTAGTGGCGTTTGGGGCTTGATATTATCTTCAAGTGAATCTGACTGGTTAGAATTGGCAATTTCTGTTGCCCGCGTATCTTTTGGGGAGATCCGCGAACGAACTACTGGATCATGACCAGCTGCGCGTAACCGATTCCCTAAAAAGATGTATATCCCAGTTGAGAGCCACCAATAAAAACAGGATGCTGACAATGTTGACGTAAATTCCAACTGCGAATAACCCAAAGAATAGCAGCCAGGGAGCCATCAATACTACCGACTGTAACCAAGCTAGAATTCCGAGTTTGCCAAAAGGTCTGGCTCGATAAAATCCCCAACCTAATATACTGAGAGTAGCTAAGACAATTAGCGAGACAATGGAGCTTTCTGTGAGCGTAAACATTTTTAGGACGTAGCAGCTAGTAACAAGTCTACTGTAGCTGAGTGAGATACCCTTGCTACAATGCGATCGCCTTTAGTATCTACTAAGATTGAAGCCGCAGGCGTTAGTCAGTGTATATAGCAATTCTAAGTCAGTTGTAAGAACCGCTCCCAAATGGGGAAACCAAGACAATGGAAGCCCCTAGAATTAGGGTTTGGAGGCAAATCAATCACTTACAACTCAAATCGGATTGCTATATCTAACTAAAGTGTGATATTAAAGGCTAATTCTGCATTCTAATCCAAGACGATACTTTTAAAAGTAAAGTAAAAGTAAAGTCTTTTAATTATTTAGCTTTGGCAATGCGCGTTGCAACTTTGTTAGGAACAATCGCCCTTACAACAATTATAGGGGGAGTTACTACTGAGGTAACTCAAGCAATTCAGCTGCGAGACGGCACAGTCTCTTTTGTGCAACCGCCTGATCTGGTTGAAGCAACGACAACTCTCAAGGGCGTGAATGAGTGGAATGCAACATACTATTTCACGGTGAATATACCACAAGATGCCGGAGAACCTCTGCAACGGGTAACAATTAACCAACAAGAGGGTACTTCTGATATCCGCTTCAACCTTGAAGATAGCCGCGTATTTGAAGGAACGCGCGTAACAAAGGAACGCGGCTAACACTGGGCGAGGTGACGCGGGAGGACAAGACACAAACAGTTAGTGTGACGTTTGACCCGCCTGTGCCTCCAGGTAAAACAATAACAATTGGTCTGCGTCCAGTCAAAAACCCGATGTATTCCGGTGTCTACTTGTTTGGCGTTAAGGCTTTTCCCCAGGGCGAAAAATCCTCTGGTCGGTTTCTTGGCTTCGGACGGTTCCATTTCTACAATGGTAATGATTAGTTTTGCTAGTCTTTGCCAGAGTGATGTCTGTTGCAAGTGAGCTAGTTCTAATCCGACTTGATGCTTCAGAGTGGATGCTGTGCTTGACGGTGATCTGCTGCTTGATGAAGGAGGGAGTCGGCAAAGGCGATCGCATCATTAGCAGAATGCCCCCAGCCAACGCCGCTAATTCTTCGCGGCGAGTAGTGAAATTGTCAAGAGTTGTTACCCGCACAACTGTACGCACAACGGAATCAGGGTGAAAAGAGAGGATTCAATAACTTGTTTATCTACGCGGAAGTGACGGTCTGCCATTGCTGCAACAAGAGGTTGGTGCGTAACACAAAGAACCTGATGGCGTTGACTTAGCTGGTGTAATTTTTCCGCGATTACTTGGGTTACTCTGCCAGAAACTCCAACATCAATCTCATCAAACACCAATGTCCCAGCGGGTTCTACTTCAGAAAAACAGGCTTTAAGCGCCAACAGAAAGCGACTCATTTCACCCCCAGAGGCAATTGCTGTCAAAGGTTGCAGTGGTTCGCCAGGATTAGGACTAAACAAAAACGTAATTTTGTCTGCTCCTGTTGCTGTTGGTAAGCTAGGAGCAATTTCTACTTGAAACTGTACTTTCTCCATCGCCAAGGGCTTAAGTTCTGCTACCAGCCGCGCTTCCAACTGGACAGCAGATTTTTGCCTAGCCTGAGTTAGTTGGTTGCAAGCTTTGGTTAGTTTTCTTGGCACTGCTGCTCTTGTTGCTCTAATACTTCAATCGATTGCTCTGTGCTGTTAAGTTCTTCTAGTTGGGTTTGAATACGCTGGTAGTAAGCAATTACTTCTTTAAGCGTAGGACCATACTTACGACAAATCTGCTTTAGTTCTCGGCTGCGGTGTTCCACTTCTACAAGCCGCTGGGGATCTGCCTCCAAACCTTCGCCATAAGCATTAATTTGCCGTCCTGCTTCTACAACAGAAGCCAGGGCATCACTCACCAAGTCCAAAAGTGGTTGCAGAGCGGCATCGTATTGCACCATGTTACTTAAGGTAGACTCAGCTTGCGCTAATAAATCCGCACCTGCTGGAGCATCAGTATCGTTTTGGTAAAGAGCTTGGTAAACTTGGTAACTCAGTTGTTGCAACTCTACAACATGACTAAGCCTAGCGCGTTCTTGCTCTAGCTGTTCAAATTCATCTGGATCACCCAAATTTGCCGCTCCCAGTTCTTGGACTTGATACGTTAACAAGTCGAGTTGCTGTAGGCGATCGCGCTCGGATTGACGACGTTTTTCCGCATTAGCTGCTGCTTGTTGGTAATCTCCAAAAAGGGCATTAACAACTTCCCGCTGCTGGTGACTGCCGCCATAAAGATCCAACCAGTCGCGCACTTGTGCTGGCTGACCCATCTGAACAGTTTGACCTTGGGCAGTAATTTCAACCAAGCGATCGCGCAGTTCTGCCATCAACGCTCGATTCACTAGCACTCCATTCAAGCGCGATCGACTCCGAAGGCTACCTCCACTTGTTGTCATTTCGCGGCTACAAACAATTGCATCATCAATTAGCTCAATTTCCTGTTCTACCAACCAGGCAGCTAAAGCTTGTTCTAACTTGAAAGTTGCTTCCACTAGTGCTCGCTTTGTCCCAGTCCGAATCACACGGCTGCTAACTTTGCCTCCTAAAGCAGCATCAATTGCATCCAAGATAATTGATTTTCCGGCACCAGTTTCACCAGTCAACACATTCAGCCCTGTACCAAATTCTAGGTTCAGGGTGTCAATTAAGGCAAAGTTTTCAATCTGGAGGGAGAGTAACATGAAGACTATTCAGCGTGAGGACAGATGCCGGAGGTATTTATTTGAGTCGATACTGACTATCATTATTAAATTTAGTAGCACTACCTACTGCCACTGAATGTAACTATATAAGGAGTAAGTCTCCCAAACCTAGTTTAGTGTGTCTTTAAGCGTCCTTAAACTTACTACTTACTTTGTTTCACTAGCTAAAAAATAATTTAGTTCAGCAAATTGTTACAATATTTAATATGATCACTCCAATGCGGTTACAACATGAATGTTAAGACGGTTCCTGCCTCCCTGCAAATTGAGACACCAGTAATGATAAACCCTCAGTTTGAAGAAGATGTAACTACGTCCCCTGTTGTGATGACCGTAGAGGAGCCACATTCAATTACGTCTATACAAGCGAGAGTGCATTACGATCCAGTAGCGATCGCGGTGCAATACAGTAATAAACCACTCCATGTGTTGGGGAGAATACTAGCTGTTTTATTGCCAAGTTTGAGATTTGCTTTTAGTTTATGGTGGGATCAGCAAAGAGGTCGCGTTGCGGAGAATCAGCGGAGACGCGCAATTCAGTTGCGAGAACTGTTAACTCAGCTAGGACCTGCATACATCAAAATTGGACAAGCACTATCCACGCGACCAGATCTAGTTCCTCCCCTTTACCTAGAAGAACTAACTCTATTACAAGACCAGATACCACCTTATCCTAACGAAATTGCCTACCAGTTTATTGCTGAAGAATTAGGCGATCGCCCTGAGCAAATTTACGCCGAAATCTCACCCCAGCCAATCGCTGCCGCTTCTTTAGGTCAGGTTTACAAAGGAAAACTAAAAACTGGGGAAACGGTGGCTATTAAAGTTCAGCGCCCCGACCTACGCGATCGGATTACTGTAGACTTGTATATTTTGCGCCGACTTTCTGCTTGGGCAAACAAAAATATTAAACGAGTGCGTAGTGACCTAGTAGGGATCTTGGATGAATTTGGTACTCGGATATTTGAAGAGATGGACTACATTCAAGAGGGACAAAATGCGGAGCGATTCGCTCAACTCTACGGTCAGTTGAAAGATGTTTATGTGCCAAAAATCTACTGGCAATACACACAGCGTCGTGTCCTGACAATGGAGTGGATTACAGGTACTAAGCTCACTCAGGTAGAAGCGATTCGCGACCAAGGTCTAGACGCGCGTTATTTAATTGAAGTAGGTGTCCAGTGTTCCTTACGCCAACTACTAGAACATGGTTTCTTCCATGCAGACCCTCACCCCGGCAATCTGTTAGGCACGACCGATGGTAAGTTGGCATATTTGGACTTTGGGATGATGAGCGAGATTAAGCCAGCGCAACGATATGGCTTAATTGAAGCTAT
This sequence comes from Chroococcidiopsidaceae cyanobacterium YX2bin18, assembly GCA_030446505.1. Lineage (GTDB taxonomy): Bacteria > Cyanobacteriota > Cyanobacteriia > Cyanobacteriales > Chroococcidiopsidaceae > JAHHHE01. Next base: position 10,261 of record JAUJND010000002.1, read on the forward strand.
TGTCCATATGGTTAATCGTGACTTTGACGGTTTAGCCCGTGACTATATAAAGTTAGAATTTCTCACACCAGATACAGACCTAACACCGATCATTCCAGCGCTTACTCAAGTATTCGGCAACACTTTGGGAGCTAGTGTCTCGGAGTTAAACATTAAGAGTATTACTGACCAGTTATCTGCCTTGATGTATGAGTACCCTTTCCGCGTCCCTGCTTACTACGCTTTAATTATCCGCTCGCTGGTTACGTTAGAGGGGATCGCAATTAATGTAGACCCCGACTTCAAAGTTCTCAGCGCTGCCTATCCCTACGTTGCCAAACGCCTGTTGACAGATCCAGCGCCAGAATTACGCGAGTCTCTACGCGATTTGTTGTTCAAAGACGGTAGTTTTCGCTGGAATCGCCTAGAAAACTTGTTACGCAATGCGCGTAATAGTGACGATTACGACCTTAATCAGGTGGTTAATCAGACGCTAGAATTTCTGGCTTCTGAACGTGGCGCTTTAATTCGGAATAACCTGATTGATGAGATTGTTAAAGGGTTTGATGCTCTCGGTCGAAATGCCTTGGATAATGTCACATACGCACTACGTGACCGTGTGGGTTTAGCAGTTAATACTTCTCGTACATCAATAGAGCAGAAACAAACTCTAGAGAATATTAACCGGGTGTGGAATATTCTGCAAGAAACTCGTGGCTTCGACCCAGGGCGAGTTGTCCCTGAGATTTCGCAATTACTCTTAAAGCCAGAAGTACAGCATATAGGTCAGCAAGTTGCTAGCCGTTTGGCTCAACGAGCGATCGCACGTCTGATTCGGGAAGTATTAGTTTCGCCTGATTCTGCCAATGGTCACATAAAGCCACCTAAAAAAACCTCTTTAAGCGCAAGTATTTACAATGCTAAAAGTTAAGTTATAGCTGTCGCTAGCTTAATTAAGACATAGACTATAACCAGCAGTTACGCTATTCTAGTAATTTGCGCTCCGGTCATGGACACCGTTCTTAAACAAGCTGCGTCCTATCTTCTCTGGCGACAGCTATCTATGGATTTATCTTGCTTTAGACTGAACTAGGGAAACTTTTTAGCAATCAAGTCTGCCAGTAGCAAAACTACTTTTGATTACAAAGGTAGCTTGTATAAATTGCTTCTTGCTTAGGACTAATGATATTTTCACCTCGTCGCTGCACTGAGTTTTCTATTCAAATTGTTTGTGCCTACCGATGCAAAATAAAATAGAGAAAATCTATGAATGTTGATGTATTAGGTCAATATTAACTAATAGTGCTGCCACAAAGAAAATAAAAATTTACCACTACAAATTAAAACAAGATTCAAGGCAAGTTAATCATTGAAGGCAAAAGCTACGATCAGCAAATATTTGATTGTCTTAACGATCTTGAATTCTTCATCCCACTGCTTAACACTGAAATATATGTAAGTGTCAAACTTGTAGTTAAGCATATTGTCTACATTAATAAGCAGAACATTGCTTATGAGTTCAAGGAATAGCGAGAAGTGGCAGGAATTATTGTTTTAATGTATATACCGTTGGGCAGCAAAGGCTCTATTTCAAAAACTTGCGGTGAAGTAGAGAAAATATGTTTGGCGTTAGCCGTAGTTCCTCGTTATTCTCTTTAAAAGATGCTCCACTGCTGTTACTTTTGTTTAGGCAGCAACATTTTAATAACTATTTTGTCCGAAGACTATGACTATACCAGAACTGCCTAACATCGAATCTAGTTTTTAGAGCATCTTCACTGATTTGGAATAGCACAAAGACTAATAATACAGTCGAACTAAGTAGTGACACACGTTATATAGTTATCACTCACCCTTTTCCCAGTCCTGAAACTGAGCTTGATGGCTTTGCTCAGTTTCGCCTTGCCCCAAAAACGTTGCTCCCGACTCATTGCTGATTTCAATTATTAACCATAAAATTTTATAGTGATTAAACTCGGTCGCTTTTCTCCTTAGCAATCTTGCGTTCAAGTATTTCACCATGTTTTACCGGACATACAATTAAGAAGACGATCTGATGATCACTGTCCATCACTTAAACAACTCCCGTTCTCAGCGCGTGCTCTGGCTGCTGGAGGAACTTCAACTAAAGTATGACATCAAGCGCTACGAGCGCGATTTGAAAACAATGCTTGCGCCAGATTCACTGCGTGAGATACATCCCCTCGGTAAGTCTCCGGTCATTACTGATGACGCGCTGCCCTGGCAGAGTCTGGTGCTATTATCGAGTACTTGGTTGAGCACTATGGCGAGGGAAGGCTTGCGCCCACGCTTGGTACAGCAGAACGGCTGCGATACAAGTATTGGCTGCATTACGCAGAAGGTTCAGTAATGCCTTTATTAGTAATGAAGCTTGTTCTCGACAATTTCGGGCTAGGAGACAGCGGCGCATCCCGCGAATTCATTGCGCCTCAAATTAAACTTCACCTTAACTACATGGAAGATGAACTCTGTAAGAACACGTGGTTTGTGGGACAGGAGTTCACCGCAGCCGATGTCCAGATGAGTTTCCCTGTAGAAGCGGCGGCGGCGCAAGTAGGTTTAGACGCGAGTTTTCCGAAGCTTGTAGGCTTTCTTGATCGCATTCATGCACGTCCAGCCTACCAACGCGCCCTAGAACGCGGCGGCGCTTATCAGCTACTAAGTTGAAGGTGTTGCTAACCGCTGAAATTATATTTTCCTGTTAACTATTAATAAGTTGGTTGAAGCCAAGCTTGATATTCGCTTGATTGCTACCAATATTGAACTGCTTCCTTGCTAGATGCAATTTCATCGGTTAATGCGCGGCATTACTATCTACCCGTTGCAGGAGCGATCGCGCAAAATGGTAGAGTATATTTTGCTAAAACTGGTAATTTTGAACTGCTCAGTTCGATTACTGATGATACTGCTCAGTAAGAGAAACTAGCTGATACTTTCTATCACCTCAAGCAGCAGTTTCCAGAATTACAAGAATCTGGTTGTATAGTTGCGAATTCAATTCGCCAGATACTTTTGCTAAAACAGGTTTTTCTATCTTATGGCATTGCAGAGGGGTAGCAGCCAACTGCGCTCATGTCCGGAGTTTGTTTAGCCTGATTAGCCCTAGAGCTTAAGTTAGGGCAACCAAAAATTAGGCAATAAATTGCTCCAGCTATGTGCTGTTTGGTTGATTTTCCGGGCAAGTTGAATATGAGGTTCATCAGCCTCTACTGGAATAATTTGCGCTTTTGTGCCGCGACCGAAGCGTGAAATCACTTGGTTTGCCGCCTCTAAACCAGTTACATACGCCTTTTCCTGAGACCATGAACCGTGGCGAGTAACAATCCAATCACCACCCATAAACACGTTTTCGATGCTTGTCCTTACGGGTAGCATATACTGGTAGCTACCAGGTGCAAAGTGAGTTACAGCGCGTGGTAGACGAATTACACTGCTATCAATCACCTTAGCTTCACCAAAGGCTGGAATACAAATTGCTAAGTCGCGCTGAACAAGCGGCACAATTTCTGCATCGCTTAGGGGTAGAAACTGGTTAGCATGGTAAAAGTCTGCTTCAATAACAGTTCCTGGCTCACCTTTGTACTCATCATGCAGTGCATTCAAATCAAAAAACGTCCAACCTGTTGTTGAATTGAAGCCAAAGCAAGCATTAGAGGGACGCGGAATCCTAATTTGGCGATCAAACCACAACCGAGTTGCAAGTACATCCACTGCTCCCAGATTACTGATATCTTGGAATTGCTTATGACCACGCAGACTGGAGCTATTGCTAACAATCTTCTGCATCCCGCTTATGCCGACAGCAAATATAACTGCGTCCGCATCAAAGACTTGCTCACCGCAGACAACGCCGATTGCCTTGCCAGTGCTATCCAGGTGTAAGTCGCTGACCCGTCGGTGAGTGAAAACCCGTCCACCAGAGCGTTCAATGTGTTCCACCCAAGGACGAAATATCATCTCCCCGACTGTCCCTCGGCACCAAGCAACATCAAAATTTGGTTGATGAGCCAAAATGAAGTAGTAAAGCATCCCTATGGCTGCTGCTGCTGAACACTGTTCTCCTGGTGCAAATAATCCTACTAGCAGCATCGGCTCGAAGGAATCACGGTAAAGCCGCGCACTGACTCCAAAATCTTTAAATAGTTCACGGGCTGTCACTGGGTCGTAGCGTCGCCAAGCTGCATCAGAATTGTCAAAATCTACTACGGCATACAGCAAAGGGAGAGCAGAAAGGCGGTCGATAAGTGGCAAACGCTTGAACTGAGTGTAGATAAAAGTTCCTAGTGGAGTGGGGAGTCGTGGTAAGTCTTGGAAAATCGGGGATTCGACTTCTAATCCAAAGGGAGAATACTGAGAGGAGCGAGTGAAAGGAGTGAAGGGACTAAAACCTAATTCTGCTACTAAATTAAAAATATTGCTGTAAGGATACCAGAAACCATGAATTCCCGCTTCTACAGAGCGCCCACCTGCTGTCTTCCAACCTGCCACTAGACCACCAGGATAAGACCCAGCTTCTAGAAGTGTCACGTCGTAACCCTGTTTAACCAGGTGATAAGTAGCGCCTAAGCCAGCCCAACCAGCACCAACGACGACTACTTTGGGGTTCTGTAATTCATCTAACATTCTGTATTTCCTGGGTTCTTTACCTGAAAAGTAATCGCGCTTTTAATTTAGTTGCGTTGCTGCATTTCTTGTAGATAATTGTTCTACATCTTGCATTCGTGGCGACACCAGGGCAGTAAAATTTCCTGCTGTCGTAGCTAGTTGTAAAGCTATTAAAATCTGAATTGACCAGCCACAGACAAGGAATACTCCAAACAATTGCATCATCAGGTAATGCTATTTAATACATCGGCAAACTGCTTCACTTTTAGATCCTGCTAACATTAGGACTGTGACCTCTAGAATTCTTCCACACCTTAACGCGGGTGCTTCAGCAGCCGACATCCATCTTCAAACAGATTTGGTAGGTTTTATTGGGCTTGATACCTTGCTTCTCCAACCTACTTAAGTATTGGGAAGCAGATTATAACTTGAATTAGCTAACTGATTTTAGACATTATTTTATTTAATTTTGAGGTTGAGTTTGGATGTCTTCTATTGAGAAACGCTTAGAAGCCTTTCGCCAATTGCCCCTACGTGCACAACTTGCTTTAATCGTCTCTACTCGCAACAACCCTGTTTTAAGCCAAAACAATGAATATATTGAAAATTTAGAGCGCACTCATGCTGAATGCTTAAATTCCTCAACTCCTGAGCAGAAGGCAGCGTATGAAAAAGCCAAAGCTAATTTAACTTGACCCTAAAGTTTTGATTGGACTTACTCCGGAAAAAGCGTCAATCCTCTTTGCTTCTCTGCGGTCAAAACTAGCAAACTTAGAGGTGTCATAGCTTAGTTGGATCAACACATCAGATCTGCACTATGTCCAGTAGAGAACGCAAGCTTGGGGAAAGCGCCGAGCAATCTCGCTCTCAAAAAAGCGGCGTAGCATCTTCATCGTGTCGGAAGTGTAGACATACTTGGTGCCACCAAATTTGTTGCGCTTGATACTGCGTTTCGCCTCGTCCATATCCAGTTTCGTTTGAGGATACCAGTTCTGTAGCACTTCCTTCGAGCCGGGTGTAAAGCGATGTGAAATTAATTCAAAAGTAAGGTCGCAATCAAAGTCGAGTACTTCTGAAATTGAGTCCAACAATTGTCCATAATGTTCATCCCAATCTTCCATCAGCATAATCGGTGCGATTACTAGACCCACTGGATATCCACCGCCACCTTGCGATCGCGGTAATGCCAACCGTCGCAATGCCTGAAGCCGTGACGCGACTGATGCTGTACCGCCCTCGAACCGCCCTGAAACTGGGGCAGCGTTGACGCTCATCCGACAGCGCGTATGACCGTTATGGGGTAAGTCGAGTAGTCCGTCCACTGCATCGAATTTTGATACCCAACGTAAATGCCCATCTTGGCGCGTCCCAAAGTAACGGATACATTCAGCGAGGCTGTCAGTCAGATGCTCAATTCCTAGCGGATCAGTGTAGCAGCTTACTTCAAAACTCGTAGCCTCGCCTGAGTGCTCGTAAGCTGCTAAGTTTGACAATATCTGCGGCAAGTTAGCGAAGACCCGAATTACTGGCGAACCTTGCAAGCTACCCGCTAAATAGCAATATTGGCAATGTGCTGGACACCCTTCTGCAAGGTGAAATTGCCAGTCAGCTGAAGGTGGAATTGGGCTGAGTTTGAAAGAGCTAGGCGGCGCGGTCACGACTGCAAGAGTGCGCTTGGCAATATTGTATGTATCGCGCTCATCCTCTCCACGCAGACCAGTTAGACGGTTTCGGGGTAGTTCCTCGACGGGCAAGTTAAGAGCCTGTACACGCGCTAAAATCTGCTGACCCCACGATTCTTCTAGTGCGGCAGGTGTAAATATTATGCGCTCTGGCATCCATAACCGAGGCTTGTGAACTGGTATTGAAAGGTTATCTGCCATCGTGTTTGGCACAATCTTTGTCCTTTGTTTGCTTAAAAAACAGGTGACGGCAAGAAACAGAGAAATCGTTTACTTCCCGTCATACCTTTAACTGAGTTTCTGAATAATGAAGGTTTTAACTAGTCCTTGAGGACTTCACGGATGCGCCGCTCCAAAAGTTCAAGATCGAGACCCCCCTCGTCACGTGCAATCCGGCGCACAGTTGAGTTAACGTTATTCAAATCGAGCAGTAGATCGTGTAGAATCTCTTGCTGCTGGCGTGACTGGGTAACTTCACGCGGTTCTTGTACAAGGTCGCGCACGATGGAGTCCTCGGCACGTGAGGCTATAAGTGGGTCTGTTTGTCCCTGGAGATGAATAAAAGTCCGTCGACCCGGTCCGCGCTCCTCTTCAATTGGTACCACAGATGTCACCTGATCTGAGCGCACATACTTACCGAATCCCAGATGTACTAGCACCGATGATTGTATTCTCATTCAGCTTTGCATTGTTTTACTACTTACTATTATAAGCAATGTAAGAATAGCCCAAAGCCCATACTTAGAGGGGGTTTTGCGCCATTTTTAGTAGTGGTTTCCCACAATTTTTATGGTTCTATAACAAAAATTAGCTGTGGTAGCCTAACATAACTAATTTGCCGAATTTGGGCTGTTAGCGGCATTATGGTTATAGCTAAATGTCGCTAAGTTAAATAGATCAGCCGTCAACAGAAAGTACCATACAATGAGCCAAACACCTGAAGGTGAAAGCCCATTAGAAGAATCACCGCTAGCACATCACTGGAGTAAGTCTACTATACCGATTGCCCCACTGCCAGACCCCATCGGTCACAATATTGAAGCGATCGTAGCGCTACACACAAGCGCAGAACGTAATGTGCCTCAACACCAGCGAATTTTAGAAGCTGCAACGACTTTTCTCGGTCGTCCGGCATTCCTGTACATTAGTTCAGTCGTAGTTGTTTTGTGGATGCTCCCCAATGTTGTACCGCATTTGGGCTTACCACAATTCGATCCTCCTCCGTTCGACTTGCTACAACTTTCGCTAGGCATCATCTCATTGCCAATGACAATAGCAGTCTTGATCAAGCAAGATCGGCAAGAAAAGCTGGCAGAACAGAGGGCGCAGCTGGGTTTGCAACTAAATCTACTATCTGAGCAAAAAATCGCTAAAATGATTAGCTTGATTGAGGAACTGCGCCGCGATCTTCCTGATGTAAAAAATCGTTACGACCCTGAAGCTGACGTAATGGAACAAGCTGCCGATCCCCAAATGGTAATGGATGCGCTGGAGAAGTCGCTAGCGGAAGAACTAGCAGAACTCCAGAAGCAAGAATCTGATAGGGAATCCCCGAATTAAGTTAGGTCTAAGGGTATTACTAAAAATAGCACTTCCGGCTTCGCGCAATGTGTTGTGACTAATAATTAGTTATAATTCCTTAACTTAGTGCCATTACTACTTATTCTTAGATAATTTGGTAGTAATGCATAGTAATGGTAAGCTGGGAAGCCAGAAACTTAAATCATTGTAGACGACTCAATGAACTGTCCCAAGTGCCAATCAACTCAAATCATCAAATACGGACATACGCACTACGGCAAACCTCGATTTCGTTGCCAAGACTGCGGACGACAGTTTGTAGAGAACGCGAGCCGACAACCGATTGCTCAGGCAACTCGCCAATTGATTGATAAACTGTTGCTTGAACGCTTGGCACTAGCAGCCATTGCACGGGTGACGGGAGTGTCTGAGCGTTGGCTGCAACTGTACGTCAATCAAAAGTATTATCAAACTCCAAAGACAGTAGAAGTTGCCCCAAAAAAAGGGGTCGGTTGACGATGCAACTGGACGAGATGTGGTCATTTGTCGGTTCTAAGGGGAACAAACAATGGATTTGGTTAGCCATCGATGCTGATAGCCGTGAAATTGTCGGTGTATTTGTTGGTGATCGTTCTCGTCAAGCGGCAAAGGGGCTATGGCAATCGTTACCTACGGTTTATCGCCAGTGCGCTATCTGCTACACCGATTTCTGGGAAGCCTATGAACAAGTATTGCCCAGTAACCGGCATCGAGCAGTTGGTAAAGAAACAGGAAAAACCAGTTATATTGAGCGGTTCAACAACACCCTGCGGCAAAAGAGTGGGGCGCTTAGTTCGCAAAACCTTGTCTTTCTCCAAAAAGTTGAGCAATCACATCGGGGCGGTTTGGTACTTTGTGCATTACTACAATACCTCCTTCGCTCCTGACCATTACTATTCACCACTACCGATAATTTTTGTGCGGTCGGGAGTAGTACCTGCAATATATTTCTCAGGAATTACAGAAGTCCCAGAATTAACCAAGGCTTGACACAAGAAAGCTGCTACCTCTGCCCTAGTAGCTTTTTTATTAGGATTGAGGAATTTGACATTAGGATAATTAACGACAAGACGTTTTTCAGTTGCTGCTGCTATTCTCTTTTGAGCATAAACTGGAATTGTCTTTGCATCAGCAAAATTAGCCCTTAAGGTTTTAGTAGCTTCTCCAATTGGAGTGTAATTTAATCCACTAGTTAAAGCGACCAAGACTTGAGAGCGAGAAATATTTTGGTTAGGCTTGAAGGTATTATCAGAATAGCCTGATAAAAATCGTATTTGAGAAGCTGCTGCAATTTGGTTGTAAGCCCAATAATACGCGGGAACATCCCTAAATTTAACTAACCTACGAGTCCGCGCTGCATTTGGAAAAGCATTACCAACTATTGTGGCAAACTCTGCTCGGCTCATGGATAAATTTGGTCGGAAACTACCATCTGGATAGCCACTAATGATGCCTTGGTTCGCTAGTTGTGTAATACATAATCTTGCCCAATGACTTTGAATATCGTAAAAGGTCGATTGAGCTAATGCTGACGGTATCAGCAGTGTGACAGCATTAGTTATTATTCCTAGTCCAATCATCAGAGCAGGGAACTGCCGTTGTATAAAACTAAACATTAAAAGTATTAACCTCAAAAAAACTTAGGTGTTGATTCAAATAAACGCTATGGAACTGAAGTTTTTAAAGTATTATTTTAATAATAAACTATGTATTGATAATGAAAAACATTACTTTTTAACTATATTTTAGTTACATATCTAAGAATTATTAACTTTTTAAATAACATTTATGAATTAAATGTATTCTAATATTTTTACTTATACTTGAGGTTGGTATTCAGCAACTACTTTAAATATATTAACTTCTTTAGAAGTAATAGAAATAATACTCCTTTAAATCTACAAGCAAATGTCAGTAGTTTTTCCTACCAAAAACACAAAATGAATTTAACGCTATCTATAATCTATATTCAAGCGAAATTTTACTGATTAATTTAGCTTATTTCATTATCAGAGCTAAACTAATTCAGTAAATATACGGTAGTACAAAAAAGAGCAACCTGCTTGTAGTAACAAGATAACAATAAATCCTTACTTATCATCGAGTATTTCTATATTAGTGAACTCAAGCAGGCTCTAATTAAATACACAAAAGTCCTATACTACTCAATCGCTACTACCCAAATATCCTACTACAGTAGCTTTAAAAGTCTAGTGTAACTGCGCTATTAGGTAATTTGATAGTAGCTATAAAGTGTAGATTGAAGATAATGCGATCGCTTGCGGCTAAAGCAAATTCCCAGTACGATATTAGACTTATTAAGTATCTACAAGTTAACTATTGTAACAAAATACCCTTTAAGTTGGCACAGATGTCAAATGTTCAACCAATATTTTACTGCCAATAATAATTAAAATTAAGCCACCAAGGATTTCAATTTTTATTTTGAAACAATTACCAAATTTATGACCAACAAAAACCCCAAAAAAACATAAAAAGAAGGTGATAATTCCAATAACACTAATAGCTGCAAAAATCGAAGTTTTCAAAACCGCAAAACCAACACCAACAGCTAAAGCGTCTAAACTAGTAGCTATAGATAAAATTAACAAAGTATAAATTTCTAGCGGGTTAAACTTTTTATCGCTGCTTTCTTCTTGAGTTGATTCATAAATCATTCTGCCGCCAATAAAATTTAGAAGTCCAAAAACTACCCAATGATCAACTGATGATATCCAATCTCTAAAACTTAGCCCTACCCACCAACCTATTAACGGCATCAATGTTTGAAAAATGCCGAAACTTAAAGCAATCTTTAGAGCTTTATTGATTTTGATGTATTTGATTTGTATTCCACTTGAAGCAGATACAGCGAAAGCATCTGCTGCTAATCCTAGACCAACAAATATATTTGTAATTGGAACCATTAGCTAAAGAGAATAAAATATTTTAGGTAGTGGTGAATAGTAATGGTCAGGAGCGAAGGGAGGTATTGTAGTGATGCACAAAGTACCAAACCGCCCCGATGTGATTGCTCAACTTTTTGGAGAAAGACAAGGTTTTGCGAACTAAGCGCCCCACTCTTTGCCGCAGGGTGTTGTTGAACCGCTCAATATAACTGGTTTTCCTGTTTCTTTACCAACTGCTCGATGCCGGTTACTGGGCAATACTTGTTCATAGGCTTCCCAGAAATCGGTGTAGCAGATAGCGCACTGGCGATAAACCGTAGGTAACGATTGCCATAGCCCCTTTGCCGCTTGACGAGAACGATCACCAACAAATACACCGACAATTTCACGGCTATCAGCATCGATGGCTAACCAAATCCATTGTTTGTTCCCCTTAGAACCGACAAATGACCACATCTCGTCCAGTTGCATCGTCAACCGACCCCTTTTTGGGGCAACTTCTACTGTCTTTGGAGTTTGATAATACTTTTGATTGACGTACAGTTGCAGCCAACGCTCAGACACTCCCGTCACCCGTGCAATGGCTGCTAGTGCCAAGCGTTCAAGCAACAGTTTATCAATCAATTGGCGAGTTGCCTGAGCAATCGGTTGTCGGCTCGCGTTCTCTACAAACTGTCGTCCGCAGTCTTGGCAACGAAATCGAGGTTTGCCGTAGTGCGTATGTCCGTATTTGATGATTTGAGTTGATTGGCACTTGGGACAGTTCATTGAGTCGTCTACAATGATTTAAGTTTCTGGCTTCCCAGCTTACCATTACTATGCATTACTACCATATTTTACAAATCAAGTTATCCTTTAATATAGCAACAAAAATCGCTTGAAATCAATAATATATTCTCATAATTAATTCATTATCTTTTCATTTTTTGTTCATGATTTCCATTAAATTATGATAATGAGTAAACGTTAAATAGTAGGATTACAAAAATAACTAAGGCTCCAAGCATTCCTAAAACAAAACTTCTAATACAGTAGAAATTGGCACAACATTTCGATTAAGCAACGACTGCTAGTTGGCTGAATGCTTTAAAAACAATCTGTAAAAATAACAAGATTAAGTTTTTATTAAAATATGATAGTTTGAACTACTCAAATGTAAAGCCTTAATATTATTAATTTAGAAGAATACTTTTGTCTAAAATTACTTGATAAAGATTAGTTGAGAACTAAACTGAAATATTTGACTTAAAAAAGCTGTACTTATACCAAGTTAAAATGACTTATCTCAGCTAGTAGTCCTAAAAAAGTAATGAATGATTGTAAGTGTGAACAAAATACCAAATAGCTCCAATGTGGTTGTCTAACGACTTAGAAAACAATACCGTTTTTCGCACCAGACGATAAACCCGTTGTCGTAAAGTACTATTAAATTGCCGCGTCCTCTCCTGTTTTTTGAAAAGCAGGAGAGTGTCGGACAGCTTAATGTAACTCGTCTTGCCTGTTTTTTTCCCAACTGCACGATCACGTTTTGATGGTAAGACGGTAGCGTACGCTACCCAAAAATCTGTGCTAACAAGGCACATTGGCATTAAGTGTTTTGAGGGGAAACTTTTATTCACACCTAAACCACTGCAATCTTTGCAAAGACAATTTGAGAGTGTTCAAATCCGCGAGCTTACGGTATCAGCCACTGCTTCCTTGTTTGCTGCTGAAACTACTGACATCTGATTTATCAAAGCATAATATATTGTTAACTGATAAATCCTCAAATTCGAGCAGTTCTTTTGAGGTAATAAATTACTAGTTCCCAGCTTTGTCAACAATTAACTTGTGTTTACCTAGTATCAACTTAAGGTAAAAATCTATCTAGAGCAGCCTTTAACTCTTTAATCTCAACTTCAATATTTCCTTCTTGAGCTGCCCTAGCAATGCACTCAGTTAAATGTTCATCCAAAATCAGTCGTGCCACACGATCTAGTGCGCCTCGGACTGCTGCAATTTGCACCAGTACGTCAGGACAAGGACGGCTTTCCTGCACCATTGTCTTAATACCGCGAATGTGTCCCTCAAGGCGCGAAAGCCGATTAACAATGCTTCGCAGTGATTCTTCACTATGGACGTGAGCATGATTTGCCTGTTCATCTCTATGAGTATGACCGCTATGGTTATGGTCTATGTTACGACTGTGAGATGTTTTATCTTGCGTAGAAACGGATAATGGGTCTTCTGTTAATTGGTTTGAACGATTCATGCTTGATCAACGATCTTGAAGATGAATTTAGATCCTAGCCTAGAGCAACGAGTTATCTCTCAGATGACAGCTATTATTTTAATTATAAATTAGCTAAATAGTTAAATGATTTTGACATATCAGAACCTTACCGTAAAGTAAAGGTGTCTACATTAGAGAACAGTTATCAACTAAACCTGAGCCATTGTTAGACAACTGTAAAAATAAGTATAGAGATTGTCATGATGACAAGACTCTGATCCAGTTTCTCAAAGATCCAAGCTAATTGAATGATTGATGTTATGAGATTTGCAAAACTACCGCGCTCTATACGGCAACTCAGTACCCATGTGTTGGCGATTATTGTAGGAGTCGCTCTCACGGTTAGCAGCTTGCGAGTGTTACCTTCGCAGGCAGAGTCACTTTCTCGACACCCTGCTGTACAGCCCTCTATCGTTGCTCAACAGCTAGGAGCAAAGATACCTATTGGTTCTAACAGTTTTGTTACAGCCGCAGTAAATCGGGTAGGTTCAGCTGTTGTGCGGATCAATACTGAGCGCACTATTACTCGTCGCCTCCCCGAACCGTTACTTGAAGACCCCTTCTTCAGACGCTTTTTTGGTGACAATTTTTCACAGCAGACACCGTCTGAACGCTTACAAGGTCTAGGTTCAGGCGTAATTATAGACCGCAGTGGAGAGATTCTCACTAATGCCCATGTGGTCAACCAAGCTGATAAGGTGACAGTTACCTTAAAAGATGGACGTACCTTTGAAGGCAAAGTACAAGGTGCGGATGAAGTCACAGATTTAGCTGTGGTTAAACTTACTGATAGTGGTGGTAATTTGCCAGTGGCTCCTTTGGGAGATTCTAGCAGCGTACAGGTAGGTGACTGGGCGATCGCAGTTGGCAATCCATTAGGACTAGACAATACCGTCACCCTCGGAATTATCAGCACCCTCAAGCGCTCCAGCCGTGAAGTCGGAATCTTTGACAAACGCCTTGATTTCATTCAAACAGATGCAGCAATCAACCCTGGCAATTCCGGTGGACCACTCTTAAATGACCAAGGTGAAGTTATTGGCATCAATACTGCGATTCGTCCAGATGCAATGGGAATTGGCTTTGCAATTCCGATCAATAAAGCTAAAGATATTAAAGACCAGCTAATGCGTGGGGAAAAAATCTCCCATCCATATTTAGGCGTTCAAATGATCACCTTAACGCCCGATTTAGCACAACAGAACAACAATGATCCTAATTCTCCCTTGCCGGTGCCAGAAATTGACGGTGTACTAGTAGTACGAGTATTACCCCAATCACCCGCAGCTGCTGCCGGTATACGACGAGGGGATGTAATTATCCAGGTTGACGGACAGACTGTTACAAGTGCTGAGCAGTTGCAGAGCATTGTTGACACTAGCCGTGTTGGTCAGGTATTACAAGTTAAAGTGCAGCGTGGGGACAAGATGCAGCAGCTTTCTGTACGAGCAGGTGAGCTAGAAAACGCCTCTTCTTAACACTTAGCTATTAGTCAATCAGCAATTAAAAGGCAAGAAGCCATTGAATAAACTTATATGGCTCTTGCCTTCCTAAAAACCTAACAGCTATTTGCTATTCATTATCATCCTCGTCATCCTCAAAATCATCTTCGTCCTCGTCCTCGGTCATATCTTCAACTTCATCACCAATTATTAACCCATCATCCTCATCCAAAATTGGAGAAGTACGATCAAAGGTGAAACCTTCCCCTAAACCTCCTTCTAAACTGTAAGCACGAGCCGTTCGGTCATCCAGCACTACGTCTAGCGGATCGTCACCGTCATCGAATACACTGCCTGGCTCTAGAGACAAATCATCACTGGTAGTACTACTAAGTTCCTCATAAGCATTGAAACCTGTTCCTGCTGGAATCAAGCGTCCAATAATCACGTTTTCTTTCAAACCCCGCAGCCAATCAGATTTCCCTTCGATCGCCGCTTCCGTGAGTACCCGTGTTGTTTCTTGGAACGATGCGGCAGAAATAAAGCTATCTGTATTCAGTGATGCCTTGGTAATACCCAATAGAACTGGAGTGTACTCCGCTTTTGCGCCCCCCGTGATGCTCATCGCTTCATTTACCTGCTCAACCTGCCGTAACTCTACGAGTTCTCCAGGCAGCATAGTGGTGTCACCGCCATCATCTAGTCGCACCTTAGAAGTCATCTGCCGCACAATTACCTCAATGTGCTTATCAGAAATCTCAATCCCCTGCGATTGATATACTAGCTGCACTTCATTCACCAAAAAGTTCTGCACCTGCTGTAATGCTTCCAAAGCACTAGGATACGTGCCTTGATGCAAATTAAGATTAAAGAAAATTTCCAAAATCTCGTGCGGATTTGCAGGTCCTTCAGTCAGAGGCATTCCCGCCTCTACAACAGTACCATCTGACATCACTACATTTTGTCCTGGTCCAATGGGATACTCCGTTATTGTGCCAGAATCATCAACTACCTTAACTCCAACCGTTTCACCTTCTATCCTAGTTACTTCAACGGTTCCAGGTTTACGAGCTAAAACACAAGCTTCCTTCGGCTTTCGCGCCTCCAAAAGTTCTTCAATTCTGGGTAAACCCTGAATAATATCTCCGGTTTTAGCTCGTTCAAACACCAACAGCACTAGGTTGTCCCCACGCTGCACCAAAGCTCCATCGTCCACCTGCAACACCGCTCCTGGTGATACCCGGTAGGGACGAGCAATGCGTAGCGTTACTTCATAATGGTCATTAGTCATTAGTCCTTGCTCATTAGCTGATAACTGCTCACTATTGACTGATGACTGGTGACTAATGACTGATAGCACTTGACCGGATTCCTCTGTAAAGAGTCCCGGTGCAATCTCAGTGCCAGCCACTAGCAAACTGCCCGCCTTAACATGGGGTTTTTCTGAGCTTGTCAGGGTAAAGCTATCGCTTTCTCTCAATATCAAAATCCGCCGAATCGCTTCTGCTCCTTCTCGGATACCACGTACTTCCCCGACTTCTTTACAGTGGATTTCAGTACGGGCAACAACAGCTCCAGGTGCAATCTCTTGCCCATCTTCAACTAATAACTTAGTTTGCGTACTTCCTTGGGTAGCATCTGCTGTGATGTCGCGGCGCAGCACTAATGATTCCAAAATTACCAGCTGCAATCGCTGAATTTCCGGATCATCCACATCTGGTATTAGCTCAATATCCGCTACCATCGGTGCACCAGTATGTTCAGATGAGTGTGCTTGCTCAATTTCTAACACCAACTGCGTTCGCAGCAATTCCACTCCTTCTACAGCTTTTACTCGTTCCGAATCTTTATAAAACATTCGCTGAACTGCCCGTAGTTCAATCGAGCGACCCATCCCAGTACTCGATTGTGTACTAGGCACCGCCGGTTCATCTGGTATAGCAAATTCAGTTACGGGTCTGAGCAACAAAGCAGGACCTTCAGGCGATTCTATGTACTCGATGTAACGCAGTTCCGTAAGCGGATGCCCTGAGATGATTTCTTCCCCTGGTTGACCAAAAGTACCATCTCTATTCATTACTGCTTCAGGATCATCTACCATCAGCAGTTCTCCAGGCTTGATCACAAGTTCCCGCAGAATGTCGTTTTTCTGAGTTACTTCCACTACACCACTATTTTGGCAAAAGATATCTTTCACTACTTCAGTTCCAGCTTCGACATATTGAGCGTCTTCTACTAGCAATAGTGAGATATCTTTATTGACTTCGTGGGTTTCTTCCGGAATCCATAGTAAGGTTCCTCCTTGCACCACTTCATAGCCCTGCTTCGCTTTTCCTTTCTTCGCTACTTCCACTCCAGCATATTTAAGTAATCCACCTGTGGTTGTGCGGTATTGATCAGAAATTAACTCCGCTACCACTTGAGTGTTTTGCACCTTAGTACCAGGAGTGGCTAAGAGGGAAAACAGTTGATGATTGTTGGTTTCAATCAAGTACTGGTCATGACCTTGACTGTGTTCTATCCGCACACTGGCTGTATCTAAAACGACAGAAGCAGTGATAATTTCAATCTCCCGCGCGCCCTTTACAGAACCTGATGTTTCGGGCAGCCGGACTACACCACCATGTGTTGTGTTAAGTCTTGTTTCAGCTAATATACTCCCCACACTAACGCGATCGCCGTTGGTCACCACTGGTTCTGCACCAGGTGGTAAGTTGTAAACTTCTCCCGACAAAATCCAAATCAAGCCGCCTTGGGCTGCCGTTGTCGTTGTGTTGCCTTGACGGTCAGTTTTTTCTTCCGGTACTACGTCGGCAAATTTGACTTCTCCTGCCAAGTCGGAGGCGACATCTTTGGTAGCTTTTTCTGTATGGGCGCGGGTTGTGCGAGCACCCAGGGCAACTTCTGCTAGTAGCTGTCCGGCTGTTACAGCTTGACCATCTACAATGTAGAGTGTTGAACCTTGGGTAACGGGAATTTTTACTTGTTTTCCGGTTGTTGGCTCCAGAACTAGTTCGCCGTTGGCTTCTACAAATAGAGCGTCTTCCCCGTGACGAGTTCTAAAGGCTCTAGTCCTTAGTGTACGGGGGATACGAATTGTACCCTTCACCTCGCCGCGCACTTGCCGCGCAACTTCTCCAGTAAATACGCCTCCGGTGTGGAAAGTCCGCATCGTCAGCTGAGTTCCCGGCTCCCCAATACTTTGGGCAGCAATAATCCCAACGGCTTCACCCAAATCCACCGGTTCAGCATGAGCTAGACTCCAACCATAGCAGTGCTGACAAACGGAGCGTGCTGCCTCACAGGTAAGGGGCGATCGCACCATAACTTCTTCGATGCCTGCTTTTTCAATCGCGATCGCCAAATCATCAGAAATTGGCTGATTTTTTGGCACCAACACTTGTTTCGATTTGGGGTGAATAATATCTACAAGCCCTACTCGCCCCAGCAATCGAGACCCAATCGGAATCAAAATGCGTTCTCCCTCTGTCATCGCTCGTACTGGGATGCCGCGCGTCGTACCGCAGTCAATTTCTCGAATGATCACATCCTGAGATACATCAACTAAACGCCGAGTTAGATAGCCGGAATCAGCAGTACGTAAGGCTGTATCTACCAGCCCTTTTCTGGCTCCATAAGAGGAAATAATATACTCCGTTACCGTCAATCCTTCGCGGAAGTTGGTTTTAATTGGTAAGTCAATAATCTCGCCTTGGGGGTTTGCCATCAAGCCGCGCATCCCTACTAGCTGGCGCACTTGGGAGATATTTCCTCTAGCACCACTAAACGCCATCATGTATACCGAGTTTAGGGGGTCAGTAGCCTTGAAATGGTCTACTACTTCGTCTTTCAAGGCTTCACTAGTACTATTCCAGGTGTCAATTACCTTCTGAAAGCGTTCGACTTCAGTAATTTCGCCACGTGTGTAGCGCTCTTCAGTAGCCCGAATTTCGGTTTCAGCAGCTTCTAGGAGCAATCGCTTTGTGGGAGGTACCATTAAGTCATCCACACTAATCGAAATCCCAGCTTTCGTAGCGTAGCGAAATCCCACTTCTTTCAGTCGGTCAGCGATCGCTGCTGTTCGGGCAGTGCCATAGTGCGTAAATGCCCAGGCAATCAACTTCTTTAGCTGACCCTTGTCAACAACCCGATTCCGAAAAATCATTTCCTTGCCGTCTGCCATTTTTGCTGTCCCTGTCTTTAAAACTATCTTTAAAACTAAGCGTGAGGAAAACGAGATTCTCTTTCAAAAGAGCAGGAGAAGGGGGAAGTAGGGGAGGTGTACACATAATTCTCCCCCTGCTTCCCCTGCTACTCTTCTCCCCCTGCTTTCTTCTCCTACTGCAACACTTCCTGAATTGCTTTGTTGTAAATAATCCGACCTGGAGTTGTGCGAATAAACTGAGAAATCAAATTTCCTCCTGCGTCTTCCCGAACTCGTCGCTCCTTATATTGTTTTGTTAATGTACCGTCGTTACTACGCTCTACCTGCAACGGCTCTCCTTCCTGCTCTAAACCCTCTACCTGCCCGTCAAAGCGTACCCACACTTTGGCGTGTAGCTCAACTTGTTGCTGCTCATAAGCCATAATTGCGTCATCTAAAGAAGCAAAGTAGCGATCGCCTCCTTTTTGCGCTTGCGGATTTTCTGCTGTCAAGTAATAGCAACCCAAAACCATATCCTGGCTGGGAGTCACAATTGGTCTACCCGTTGCCGGTGATAAGATATTGTTGGAAGCCAACATTAACAATCTTGCTTCTGCTTGGCTCTCCAATGAAAGAGGTACATGGACTGCCATCTGATCACCATCGAAATCCGCATTAAACGCTGGACATACCAGAGGATGTAGCTGAATAGCGCGACCCTCCACCAGAATCGGTTCAAATGCTTGAATTCCTAGTCTGTGTAGAGTTGGAGCACGATTGAGCATAACTGGGTGACCTTCAATCACTTCTTCCAAGACATCCCAGACACTAGGATCACCACGTTGGATTAGTTTTTTGGCAGCTTTGATATTATTGACTAGACCACCACGAATTAACCGATGGATCACGAACGGTTGGAAAAGCTCAATTGCCATTTCTCGTGGCAAGCCGCACTGATGGATATGTAACTTTGGTCCTACCACAATTACAGAGCGCCCGGAGTAATCTACTCGTTTCCCTAATAGGTTTTGCCGGAAGCGCCCTTGCTTACCCTCAATAATGTCAGACAGAGATTTCAGGGGTCGGTTGTTTGCTCCTACTACGGTGCGACCACGACGACCATTATCAATTAAGGCATCCACAGCTTCTTGGAGCATCCGCTTTTCGTTGCGAACGATAATCTCTGGAGCCAAAATTTCTTGCAGCCTTGCTAAACGGTTATTGCGGTTAATTACCCTTCGGTAAAGGTCATTCAAATCCGAAGTTGCAAACCGACCGCCATCTAGCTGCACCATTGGTCGCAAATCCGGTGGAATTACTGGGATGACTGTCATTACCATCGATTCCGGTTTAGAACCTGTAGCGATGAAATTATCAATCACCCGTAAGCGCTTAATCAGCTTTGCCCGCTTTTGCCCTTTAGAGTTAGCGATTTCTTCCCGTAGTTGTTCTGCTTGTGCTTCTAAATTGATGTCACTCAGAAGTCTTGAGAGCGCCTCGGCTCCAATACCAACTTCAATTCCAGCAAGCTCAGACTCTTCACTGTAAAGCTGATCCTCAATTTCCAGCCATTGGTCTTCTGAGAGCAGCTGTTTGTAGCTCAGGGTATCAGCATTACCGGGAGAGAGAACCACATAGGCATTGAAATAGACAATTTGCTCTACGTCCCGTAGGGGCATATCCAGTAAAATTGAAATGTAGCTGGGGATGCCTTTGAGGTACCAAACGTGAGCGACGGGAGCAGCAAGTTTAATGAAGCCCATGCGATGGCGACGCACGCGAGATTCAGTTACTTCCACCCCACAGCGTTCACATACAATCCCCCGATGGCGCACTCTTTTATACTTACCGCAATGGCATTCCCAGTCCTTCGCAGGACCAAAGATGCGCTCACAGAATAAGCCGTCCATCTCTGGTTTTAGGGTGCGATAGTTTATTGTTTCAGGCTTTGTTACTTCACCAACTACCTGACCATTGGGTAGCGTTCTTTCTCCCCAGTGCCGGATTCTTTCTGGTGAGGCTAGCCCGATTTTTACATAATCAAACTGAGTTGTTTGCTGGTGTCTCAATTTTTAAATTCCTTCTTTTTACATCAAGGTATTTGAAGTTCTCTAACTAGTTACCTACTGCAAATCGTCCAAACTCAAATGGTCTAGATTTTGCTTGAAACAACCTATCTATGTATTAAATAAGTCCTTATTCCTGCTACAAGTCATACTTGAATCTACTCAACGTGTTGATGTAATAGTTATCAACTACAGTCTTTTGGACTGCATTTTGAGGCTGATGTAAGCAATTCAGTGTATTGAGGCACAACGCAACATCCTGAGCTTAAACTTTTTAGTTTGATATTGTTGAAAGCGGTACTACTAACACCACTCTCAACAACATCAAGCGTCCCTTATCTCCAAAAGATCGCCTTTATACCTCATCATCATCCAGCGCTTCGCGGGACAGAGATTCATAAGTAGGTCTAGAAGGAGTGCGACGACCGCTAGGATCAGCCATCAAATCTACCTCTACATCCAAGGCGCTACCATCTGCTTGAGTTTCCACCTTATGCACTGCAATATCTAATCCCAGTGACTGGAGTTCTCGCATCAGCACTTTAAATGACTCTGGCGTACCTGGTCTGGGGATAGCTTTGCCTTTGACAATAGCGTTGAGAGCCTCGTTCCGCCCTTGCATATCGTCTGATTTGACTGTCAACAGTTCTTGCAAAGTGTAGGCTGCACCAAAGGCTTCTAGTGCCCACACTTCCATTTCTCCAAACCGCTGACCACCCTGCTGTGCTTTACCACCTAAAGGCTGCTGCGTCACTAGAGAATACGGTCCCGTCGAACGGGCATGGATCTTGTCATCTACCAAGTGAACAAGCTTCAGCATATATGCCATTCCTACCGTTATTGGTCGATCAAACTGTTCCCCAGTGCGCCCATCAAAGACTTGGAGTTTACCGGGAGTATTTGGGTTAAATAGCCAGTCTTTGCCGCTGCGATCGCATGCTTCATTTAATTTGCCATGCACAATCGTCCGCGATGACTCTTCGCCATACATCTCATCAAACGGCGTTATTTTAAACCGGACACCCAAATTTTCGGCTGCCCAGCCTAAAAGACACTCAAACACCTGACCTACGTTCATCCGGGAAGGCACCCCCAGAGGATTCAGCACAATATCCACTGGTGTTCCATCCGCCAAATAAGGCATATCGTCTACTGGCAATATCCGGGAAATAATTCCCTTATTACCGTGGCGACCCGCCATTTTGTCGCCGACTTGGATTTTGCGCTTCTGTGCCACATACACTCGTACCACCATGTTCGCCCCCGGTGGCAACTCGTCACCCTGTTCGCGGGTAAACACGCGCACATCCACAACGCGCCCTTTTTCGCCATTAGGCACTCGCAGGGAATTGTCCCGCACATCCCGCGCCTTTTCGCCAAAAATCGCCCGCAGCAGTTTTTCTTCCGGTGGTTGGTCAGATTCGCCTTTTGGTGTGACTTTCCCGACTAGGATATCTCCAGCTTCCACCCAAGCTCCAATGCGGATGATACCTTGCTCATCTAGTTGGCGTAGGGCATCTTCCCCAACGTTGGGAATTTCCCTCGTAATTTCCTCTGGTCCCAACTTCGTTTGTCTGGCTTCAATTTCGTATTTCTCAACGTGAATTGAAGTATAAACGTCTTCTTGAACCAGCTTCTCGGAAATCAAAATTGCGTCTTCATAGTTGTAGCCTTCCCATGGCATATAGGCAACCATGATATTTTGCCCCAACGCCAATTCACCTCCCTCTGTAGAGGAGCCATCTGCCAATACTTGACCAGCAACAACCAAGTCACCCTTTTGTACCAAAGGTCGTTGGTTCAAGCACGTATCCTGATTGGAACGCTGGTACTTAGACATTGGGTATTCAATCTCTGGGGAGTGGAAACCGGTTTCTACACTTCCTGTTCTCACCCGAATCTTTGTCGCATCTACATACGACACTTCACCAGCAGTACGGCTAACAACCACCATTCCCGAATCTCGCGCTGCTTGAGCTTCTAAACCAGTTCCTACTAAGGGGCGTTCTGGCTTCAGCAGGGGTACGGCTTGCCTTTGCATATTCGACCCCATTAGGGCGCGGTTAGCATCGTCATGCTCCAAAAATGGAATTAAGCTAGTAGCTACTGAAACAATTTGCACTGGCGACACCGCTACATAGTCTACTTGATCCGGCGTTGTTGTGGTGAAATCTTGGCGATAGCGCACTGGCACTAGTGGACCGATGATAGAATCATTGTCATCCACAGGAATATCTCCTGGGGCAACACGCTTATCATCTTCTTCGTCCGCCGTCATATACACCGGAGGCTGGTCAAACAAAACTCGACCTCCTTCTACGGCTCTAAAGGGTGTTTCTAAAAATCCATACTGGTTAACTCTGGCATGGGTTGCTAGCGACCCAATTAAACCCGCATTCGGACCTTCTGGCGTTTCAATCGGGCAGATTCGTCCATAGTGGGAAGGATGAATATCCCGCACCGCAAATCCAGCGCGTTCACGAGTTAGTCCACCAGGTCCAAGAGCAGAAAGTCGGCGTTTGTGAGTCAGTTCTGCTAACGGGTTGGTCTGATCCATAAATTGACTCGTACTGGCTGGAACCAAAAACTCCTTTATTGCCGCTACTAAAGGTTTAGGATTCACCAAAGAAGCTGGAGTCAGAGCTTCGGCATCCGAGACTGTCATCCGCTCCCGAATAATTCGCTCAAGACGGTTTAAGCCAACACGCACCTGGTTTTGCAGCAATTCGCCAACACTTCTCACCCGCCGATTGCCCAGGTGGTCAATGTCATCGGTGCTACCCATGTCAAACTCTAAGTTAATTAAGTAATCAACAGCGGACAAAATGTCATTTGGTGTCAGCACCCGTGTCGTATCCGGAACCGAGAGCCGTAACTTTTTGTTGAGTTTATAACGCCCCACGCGCCCAAGGTCGTAGCGCTTGGGATCGAAGAAGCGCGAGTCTAATAGTTGCTGCCCTCCTAAAACTGTAGGTGGTTCCCCAGGACGCAACTTGCGATACAACTCCATCAGGGCATCTTCTTCGGAAAACTGCCCTTCTTTTTCAATCGTCTTTTGAAAATACTCTGGGTGACGTAGTGCATCAAAAATTTCGTTATCTGATAGACCAAGTGCCTTAAGTAAAACCTGTGCAGATAACTTTCGGGTTTTATCAATTCTTACCCATACCAAACCGTTGCGATCTGTTTCAAATTTCAGCCATGCCCCGGATTGGGTATCAAGCTAGCTGAGTAGGTGCGGCGACCATTTTTGTCGGTTTCTGGTTTATAGTAAACGCCGGGCGATCGCACAATTTGATTAACAATTACCCGCTCGGCTCCGTTAATAATAAAGATGCCGCGATCAGTCATTAATGGCAGATCACCAATGAATACTTCTTGTTCTTTAATTTCGCCGGTTTCTTTGTTAATTAGGCGTGTAGGTACATACATCTGCACTGTGTAAGAACTATCGCGACGCTTTGCTTCATCCACGTCATATTTGGGTCGCTTCAGTTTGTAACTTTGACCCAAAAAGTGCAGTTCTAGTTTGCCAGTATAGTCGGTAATTGGTGAGAAGCTATTAAGTTCTTCTACTAGCCCTTCTTCCAAAACCAGCGGAAGCTAGAGCGCTGGATTTCAATTAAATCAGGCAGTAAAAAAGCGGATTCAATATAGGTTTCGTTTGTCATGCGTTTACAAAGCTCTTCGTAATTTAAATGTGTTTAGTTAGGGCAATTCTACTACACCACTTGTCGCTGACAACAAGTACGGAAAGTGGGTAAATATTTTTGCCTTTTGATCGTGTTTATCCAAAAGTTGTAGCTTTGCATCCTGCTTTTTGTAATTTAGCGTAAGGTTTGAGAGTACTAGTATTTTGGTACGTATTCAATATTAAGCAGTATTGGTTATTACTCCGATAACACCCCAGTTTTTACTATCCACAAGAATAGCTGTCGTCCCCTTCTATAATTCATGTTCGCAATCCTCCCAAATCTTCTTTTGTCATTGCACCATTTATATCTAAACGCGACCCTTACTCAAGCCAATGCTTACGATTGGACTATAGCCATATTTTACAAAATAGGAATTTATCTTGTTAGCAATTAAAATATAGTAATTAAGTTACAAAAACTGAATAAAGGCTGGCTCATGAGTACAAATTTTCAAGAGTTTAAGACAGCTTATCTTTGGCAGAAATGAAAAGTAATCTGTGTTCCCTTGGATGACAGTAAAAATGTAGATTTCTCAGGTGGAGAATAATTCAAGGTTCGACTAAAAATTTTCATTGAATATTAATGCTAAATACCTCGTTTTCCTTTCCTGCAAGGAATCATGTGGGACGGAGTATGACGTTCTAATAAAACTGTTTTGTAGGGGACACTCTGTTACAACAAATTCGTCAAACTTTTAGAGTTGGATTGTGGCGGCTAAACAAGGCAGGCTTCTCTATTTTCTTATTTTGTCACTCAAACCCTTTGTACCTCTGTCTTCTAGATGAAAGTTACGTCAGATGGTCGAAGTGAAATGGGCTTGCCCTGATAAATCTACTTGCTGAAGTAGTTGACATTTAGTTCCTTAACTATTGTGGCGCAAACCAGTGATTTTATCGGGATTAGGTTCTAAAAGATTATCTTTACTGCTATAGTTCTGATCCTTCACACTGAAAGCCCAAATAAGTTACAGGCATTTTCTGTGGTTTGAGTGGCGAGCGTTTCAAGCGTTACACCTCTAAGCTGAGCTAGCGCTTCAGCTACATAGCGCACATAAGCAGGTTCATTTCGTCGTTGCCCTCTTTTGGGGACAGGAGCTAGAAATGGGCAGTCCGTTTCGATCAACAGGCGATCGCTCCTAACTATTTGAGCAGATTCATGAATTTGTAAAGCATTTTTGAACGTGACTGTGCCGCTGAAGCTAACATAAAAACCTAAGTCCAGAAACCATGCAGTTTCTGTCGGAGTTCCGCCCCAGCAGTGCATCACGCCCCGTGCTTTTTCTCCCTCACGTTCCTTCCAGCCCTGCAACACTTCGCGTGTTCGTGCCGCCGCTTCCCGACAGTGAATAATTACGGGTAGATTCAGTTGGGATGCGATCTCTAGCTGTGCCTCAAAGACCATTTGCTGTTGCTCTTGATTATCAGCCTTGTAAAAATCCAGCCCCATTTCCCCAATCGCCACTACTTTAGAATCAGAACGGGCAAGCATCAGGATTTTTTGCCCTGTGTCAGCTGTCCATTTTTCAGCATCCAGTGGGTGTAAACCCACTGCAAAGCTTAACTCTGGAAATCGGTGCGCTAGGGCTTGAATGCTAGTAAATTCCTCTGGTTCAACGCAGGAATGGACTAAATGAACTACACCAGCTTCTTGCCAGCGCGATCGCACAGCTAACAAGTCTGGTTCAAAATCATCAAAGTTGAGATGAACGTGAGAATCAATCAACTGCATTTTTAGCCATTAATCCTTAACATTAGTTATTAATTACTAGTAGTTACTAACTAATGCTTCATTGACTACTCAGATGCCACTGCTGCGGCTTGTTCGTACCGTTTTAGTCTTTGAGCTAAGTGAGATTTCTTCCTTGCCCCATTATTTGGATGCAGCACTTTAGTTTTGACAGCTTTGTCAATTTTACTGTAGGCAGCAGCCATGTGTTGCTGCACTTCTTGCCTTGATTCCGGGCTGGGATTGGCAGCGTAGGTTTCTACGGCGGCAAAATATTTCTTCATTAGCGTCTTGACCGCTGACTTGTAAGCTTTATTACGCAGACGATTTCGTTCTGCGATTTGGACGCGCTTAATAGCAGACTTTGTATTTGCCACAGTGACTTTGAGGGATATCGTTATATAGACAAATTCCTAGATATACTAATATAGCATCCATACTGTAAATATTGCGATTCTCCTAAAAATTCAGGTTAAGCTAGAGAGACGAGTATGAATCAGGTTTGCACTCTCTAGGGCAAATATAAAGATTTGTGCTCAAGTCGATAACTCCTAGATTGGCACTGTCTTAACTCATGCTGCGAATCATTACTGAGCCGACCGAGGTACGAGCAGAACTACAGCGTATCTGCGATCGCATCCATGATGACCAAGTGGTTCATAAAGAAGCGACGGTTCGGGAGGTGCTTCAGGCGGTGAAGCGCCAAGGAGATCGAGCCATATTGCACTATACAGCAGAATTTGATCAGCAATGCCTGAAGCCGGAAGAACTGCGTGTAAGTGGCTCAGAGTTGGATGCCGCATACCAGCAGGTATCTAAAGAATTACTCGCTGCAATTCAGCTTGCTTGCCGCCAAATTGAAACATTTCATCGCCAGCGAATTCCGAAATCCTGGGTGCAATTCGGCGAGGATGAAGTAGTGTTGGGTAAGCGCTACACCCCAGTAGATAGAGCAGGGTTATATATTCCCGGCGGTAGGGCAGCTTATCCTAGTACGGTACTAATGAATGCAATTCCGGCTCTTGTTGCTGGTGTGCCGCGCCGAGTAATGGTAACGCCACCCGGACAAGGCAAGACGATTAATCCAGCAGTGCTAGTTGCTGCCCAGGAAGCAGGAGTGACAGAGATTTATCGCGTCGGAGGTGCTCAGGCGATCGCGGCTTTAGCTTACGGGACAGAAACAATTCCTAAAGTTAATGTAATCACTGGTCCTGGCAACATTTACGTCACGCTGGCTAAAAAACTTGTCTATGGCACTGTTGGTATCGACTCATTGGCAGGTCCTTCGGAAGTGTTGATTATTGCCGATGAAACTGCTAATCCTGTTCATGTTGCGGCTGATTTGTTAGCACAAGCAGAACACGATCCAATGGCAGCAGCAATATTATTGACGACAGATGCAGGTTTAGCGCAGAGTGTGCAAGCTGCCGTTGAAAGACAACTAATGGATCACCCACGCCGGACATTGACCGAAAAAGCGATCGCTCACTACGGCTTAATTGTTGTTGTAGAATCTCTTGTTGCAGCAGCAGAGTTCTCAAACGAATTTGCGCCAGAGCATTTAGAACTGGAAGTTGCCGATCCTTGGGCGTTACTTGAGCATATTCGCCACGCTGGGGCAATCTTCCTGGGGTATTCCACCCCCGAAGTTGTCGGAGACTATTTAGCTGGACCTAACCACACGCTGCCCACTTCTGGCGCAGCCCGCTATGCCTCTGCTTTAGGAGTTGAAACCTTCCTAAAACACTCCAGTCTTATCCAGTACTCGCCAACTGCACTTCAGAAGATAGCAGGGGCAATTGATGTCCTAGCGACAGCTGAAGGATTGCCGTCTCATGCAGACTCAGTACGGTTACGCATCCAAAGTCAGGGAAATGAGGATTATGAGTTTTGAGTCCTCTTAACTCGCTATTAAACTAGAACTATATTTCGCTCTTTAAGAAAGCTCAAAGGAGAATTGCTAGTGCTAAAGACAATTGTGGTAGCTCTCGACGATTCAGAGCTTTCGGAGCGCGTGATTCAAACTTTACAGGAAATTCAACTGCAACCAGCAACAAAAATTATTCTGTCTCATGTTATTTCCCCGCCAGAGTCAAACCTGGAAATAGCTGATCGACCTCATGCCGATTCTGAATTCCTACCTTATCTACATATTGAGAAGCAGTTGCAGTCTTATCAGGCTAATTTACCTGGAGAGACTGAAATAGAAATTGTTACTGGCGATCCAGCTGAAGAAATTATCCGCCTTGCCAATATCTACCAAGCTGACTTGATTGTGATTGGTAGTCGTGGCTTAACAGGAGTTAAGCGGATTTTACAGGGTTCTGTTAGCAGTCAAGTTGTTGAAGATGCTGCTTGTTCAGTGTTAGTAGTCAAGTCTGATAGCTAACGTCTTAAAAAGGTGTTTGTCATCATTTATCTTGAAGTATAGGTTAAGGTTTTAAAAACTTCAGAACGATTATGTGGCGCATCAAAATTAATTATTGGTCCTAGAGGTACAATGCCACTTGGGTTTACCTTGGGATGGCTCTTGTAATAATGCCGTTTAATATGGTCAAGGTTACACGTTTCTTTGACTCCCGGCTGTTGGTACAAATCTTTAAGATAGTTCCACAAATTTGGATAATCGACAATGCGGCGTAAGTTGCACTTAAAATGAACGTAGTAAACTGAATCAAAGCGCAATAGCGTTGTGAACATACACCAATCTGCTTCAGTAATGCAATCACCGCATAAATAACGTTGCTGCTCTAATACTTTTTCCCAATGACCAAGAGCATCGAATAGTTCTGTTACCCCCTCTTCATAAGCCGATTGAGTAGTAGCAAAACCTGCGCAATAAACACCATTATTAATTGGCTGGTAGATGGCATCAATTGTATTATCAACAACTGTCTGTAAGTCTTTTGGATAGAAGTTCACACCTTCTTTACCATCAAACTGTGTATCAAACATCCGGATAATTTCACGCGATTCATTGTTGACAATTGTGTTAGTTTGTTTGTCCCAAAGAACTGGAACAGTCACCCGCCCACTGTAGTCTGGGTCAGCTTTAAGATAAACTTCCCAGAGATAGCGAGTATGATTAACAGTATCGGGAATGCAGCCAGGTTCATCGGAGAATTCCCAACTATTCTGCTCGATCTCTGGTGCTACCACCGATAGACTAATGACATCCTCCAGCCCCTTCAAACGCCGCATAATTGCAGTTCGGTGCGCCCAAGGGCAAGCCCAAGAAATATAAAGATGGTAGCGTCCTGGTTCAGCCTTAAAGCCACTAGAACCGTCTGCTGTAATTTTGTTGCGAAACGTAGTTGAGGGGCGGATGAATTTGCCTTGCTCGTCTTCTTGCTCACGTTCAGAAATCCATTTTCCGTCTGCAAGTATACCTAACCCCATAAATAAGCTCCTTTGACAACTATTACTAGCTGAACTACTAACAAAGCTTGAATTGTAGTTGAAAAGCAACAGAATAATTGCCTTTACCTAAGATATCAAATGCTTAAATTTATTGGCTGGGATTAAAATCTATAAATCATCCATCTTAAGTGCAAGATAGCAGAAATGTATTACTCAGCATTAAGAATTTTTGGCACTTTGAAAAAGTCACCTTCTTGTTCAGGCGCACTTCTAAGGATGGCTTCGCGATCGCTATAAGGTTGCAACTCGTCTTGTCGCGTCACGTTACTAACATCAATTGCTCGTGTAGTAGGTTGCACATCAGTAACATCCAGTTCACTCAACTGAGCAAAATAATCTAAAATACTGCCTAATTGAGTTGTAAATTGCTCCTCTTGTTCAGGTGGCAGTTCTAACCGAGCGAGATGGGCAACTTTACGAACTTGTTCGCGGTCAATCATAAAAAAGCATGAATGATGAATTGATTAATTATCAATGATGAATTACAAATTTTTTAGATTCCATAATTCATCATTTAGCCTTTAGCCTACTAAAATTCCCTGTGCAAGCGTCCAGTAGTTTTGAGCCAGTTTTGAGCCTCTAAATAATTATTAGGAGCAATGCTAATCGCTCGTTTCAATAATCGGCTGCTTGATTAAACAATCTTTCCGCCGCGTCAGTGTCCCCTGCTTCCTTGAGTTTTTCCCTTGATAGTGGTAAATCACAGCAACGTTATTTAGTGCTTGGAGCAGGCGAGGATTACAGCTAATTCCCTGTTCATAGTATTCCAAAGCTTTTTCATGCTCACCATTGCTAGCATAAATTAGCCCCATGTTGTAGAGAATATAGCTGCGATCAAAGGGATCTTCCTCTAGTTCTAAGGCTTCGGTGTAATTATCTAAAGCTTCAGCGTATTCCCCATCTGCTTGAGCTGACATACCATCACGGTAATAGGCAAAGGCTTCCTTTGCTTTTTTGTTAGTTGGCAGCATTTTGAGGATCATATCTGCCATAACAGTGAACGATTTGTCAATAAAATTGTCGTTTTTCTGAATTCTTGCCATACCAGCCTCTATATTGTTGACCTTTGGCTATGAGTCGTAATTGGATTATCGTATCTATTGATTATTGTAGTTGACACCTAAGTTGCCGCGTTGTGTCTTTACTTGATTAAGTTTATCAACCAGCTAGGTATGAATCAGCAGGATCTAATTCGGTGTAATTGCTAGAGGAATTGCATCTTGGCAGTTCAAATCTTGAATCCACTAGACACGCTCAATAAAGACGGTAAGCAACAGACTAGATCGAACTATTTTTGGCGGAGGAAACAGAAGGCAGGTATGCAGCTAAAAATCTAGACGCATTCTGCCAAATTACCACTTCCTGATGCTTTTATTAACTACGATGAGCAATTACAGCATAAAAAGGATCTCCCCCACCACCAAACCACTGGAGGAAATTGGGAGCATTGGACTGACGAGTAATTATCTCTGGGGTACTAAATCCCGGTACGGACTCAAAGTAGCTTTTGACCAAATCGACACGACTAGCTTCTGCTCCATCCCGCCATGCTTCAATTGCTTTTTGGTAAAACATCCGGTTAGAAAAGCTGATGATTACTACTCCACCTGGTTTGAGGATGCGGTGAATTTCAGCAAATACAGCTTCCGGGTATTGTAAGTACTGAACAGAAACAGTATTGAGAACGGCATCAAAATCTTGATTCGGTAGGGGTAGCTGAGGATTTTGGTTGAGATCTTGGACAAAGTAATGATCTAGCCGTGGGTTACGGGCAAGTTCTTCAGCATTGAGTCCGTGTCCCTCAACATGGGCAAATTTCAGATCATCTGGTAGATGAGACACCCAACTGCTCATCATATCGAAGATGCGGGTGTTGGGCTTGAGGCGATCGCGGTACAAATCTGTCACCTGTTGAATAAAACCTTGATCTACATGAGTAACAAGACGCGGTTCGGCATAAAACAGCTTGTCGTCGGAATCATCTAATTTTGTGCGTTGGTTCGGTCGCAGTGGCATGAGTAGGAAGTGGTAATAGCAATATCTTTCTAGTTTAGAAAAATTACGAAGTGTAAAGAGAATGTACCGCTCTGCAATCGCAAGATTACAAGAGCGGTTTTCAGTTTAATCAGGGAAATTATTTGTTGTTAGCTTAAATAGAAATCAACTAACACTGCCTGAATGACCTGGAATGTCTCCCATCGGTTCAAATCGACCTCCCAAGTATTTTGCCAAAAACTCCTCTGCTTTGGCAAAGAAGTGCAAGCGATTTTCTGGACGGGCAAAGCCGTGTCCCTCGTCGGAATAAAGGGCGTATTCCACTGGTTTCCCAGCTTGGTGCATTGCGGCAACAATTTGCTCACTTTCCGCCTGCTTCACTCGTGGATCATTAGCACCCTGTCCAATCAACAAAGGTTTTTGAATCTGGTCAGCAAAAAAGAGCGGCGATCGCGACTTTAAAAATTCCGCTTCTGTTTCCAAGTCACCTAACCGATGGGCAAACATCGCTTTCATTGGTGCCCAGTATGGCGGGATACTTTGCATCAGTGTCACTAGGTTGCTAGGACCAACAATATCTACACCAGCTGCAAAAACATCTGGTGTGAAGGTTAGTCCTACTAAAGTGGCATAGCCTCCATATGATCCACCCATAATTGCAATTTTGTTCCGGTCAGCAATACTTTCTGCCAGCCAGTTAACAGCATCAATTAAGTCATCGTGCATCTTAGCCCCCCACTCTCGATTAGCAGCGTTGAGGAAATCTTTGCCGTAGCCTGTAGAACCGCGAAAATTCACTTGCAGCACTGCATAGCCACGATTCGCCAGCCACTGTACAATCGGACTGTACCCCCAAGTATCCCGCGCCCAAGGACCACCGTGGACTAAAAGTACCGCAGGCAACTGCGTCGGAGTGCCTACTGGTGTTGTGAGGTAGCCGTGGATGGTCAACCCGTCCCGCGCTTGGTAAGAAATTGGTTGCATGGGCACAAGTGGCAATTCTTCTAGTTTTGGTTGATTGCTAAATAGCAATGTGCTGGTTTTTGACTCGCGGTTATAGGCGTAGTAGTAAACAGGACCATTATCAGTCGCATAAGCAACTAGCCAGGTATGGTCAGCAAGGGTGCGGCTACTGACGTTGAATTCTCCAGGGCGTACTTGAGCGATCGCCTCAAAATCAGCAGCAATGCTTTGGTCAAGAATTTGCCACTCTTGTTTATCTCTGTAGAAAGAGACTGCCTGAATAACTCGTTCAGTCGGGTGGATCAAGATGCCACCGACATCATACTGAGAGTCCTCAGCGATAACAGTTTCCTGACTCTTTGCTAGATCAAGGGCAATCAAACGTTGGGCGTTTGCCTCGTGACTACCGACTAGATAAAGGATTTGATTATCGGCAGAAAAGCTGACTGCATAGCCTTCGTCGTCTGCTCCCCAGTGTCTCAAGGTTGACCACGATGCTTCTCTAAATAACAGGTCATAACCACCATCAGCAGTTGTGGCGATCGCTGCCCGCACTTGGAACTGAGCATCAGCTGTCCAAGCGACTATATTACCGGGGTTTTCCGTGTCGAACTCAACCGCACCATTTTTGAGGTTAATTCGATAAACATCGTGCTTACGCCGATCTTGTAAGTTTAGACCCACCAGCATTTCATCAGGAAAGTTGGGGTCAAGTGCTATTGGTTGAGCTTGAATGCCTTGGAACGGTGTCAAGTCACGGACGATATTTAAGTTAATGTTTACTGAGTAAAAGTGCCAGTTTTCATCACCATCAGAGTCTTGGAGATAAATCAACTGTTCGCCGTCATAAGTCCAGAAGTAAATTCGGATGCCACGCTTTTGATCGTTTGTTAGTTGGCGTTCGTCTTGCTGCCCTACTGTTTGCAGCCATACTTGCAAGACATTCTTCTCGTCGGGAGCAATGTATGTCAGGTACTTGCCATCAGGTGAAATTCGCGGACTGGTTCGCTCTGGATTACCGAAAAGAATCTCGCGCGGAATCAACGGCGGCAGTTGGGTAGCTGATTGAAGGGTTGCAGACTGCATTGTGACTTATGTATAACTATCTTTATCTATTGTCACAGATCGATTCAACAGCACATCTACACAGGTACTTTGTTATAAGTGTATGCATTATGTTTAAATGCAAAGATGGGCGCGGTTGACACAACCCATCTCCTGATTACCGCCATATCTCAATCAAACCCATAACAGCTTACTCACAACCAATCTTTGAGCCTGTGCCAGTGGATTGAAGGCAAGTGTCGGTTCCGGAGCCGCCGTTAAAGGTATCATTGTCCGGTCCTCCTCCGAGAAAGTCGTTGCCATTGCCACCGGAGATCCTATCGCTACCTTTGCTGCCATAGATTGTGTCATTACCATCCTCGCCAGAAATCGCATCAATGCCACTGCTGCCTTGAATTACGTCGTTACCAGCACCGCCTGTGATCGAGTCATTGCCTGCATCACCGTAGATCAGATCGCTGCCGCCGCCGCTGTTGATCGTGTCATTGCCTCCTAAGCCACAGATCACATCATTGCCGTTAGTACCGCGCAGGGTATCGTTGCCGGGACTACCAGTAATTGTGCAAGCTCTCCGGCTCGTGATTAGGTAGATGTCGCCAGTGAAGTAATCTGCTAGGTACAAGTTACCAACTTGATCTTCACCGAAGCTACTAATGCCATGCTCAGTGTCACGCAAAAGCTTGTTTTGCCAGACGTTGCCATTGCGCTTCAAGCCCCAGATTTTTCCGTTAACGAAATCTGCGTAAAAATAAACGCCATACATCTCCAGATAATTTTGCCCACGGTAAATTACACCACCAGTAATCGAGCTACCTTGTGAATGATTATATTCAGCTATCGGTAGCGCCAAACCTGTGCGATCGCACGTTGTCGTGTTAAAACAGTGCGCTCCTTCCATAATTTTCCAGCCATAGTTTTTGCCGCCGTTGCTGGAAGATGCCTCAAAATCAATTTCTTCGTAAGCATTCTGCCCTACGTCACCGATATAAAGATTGCCCTGCTGTCGGTCAAAGGAGAAGCGGAACGGATTGCGTAACCCAAGCGCCCAAATTTCGGGACGGTAGCCAGGGGTTTGTCTGAACGGATTGCTGGCAGGGATAGCATAAGGGGCAACCTTAGACTCAACATCAATCCGTAACATCTTACCCAGCAGAGAATCGCGATTCTGTCCGTTGTTTAACGGATCTCCAGCACCACCGCCATCTCACGTGCCGATATACAAGTAACCATCAGGACCAAAGGCTAGTTGACCACCATTATGATTTGGGAACTGCTGATGATTGATCGTCAGTATGACTTCTTGATTGCTATTGGCTACATCTGGGTTGGCGCTAAGGCGATAGCGGGCAACCACAATGTTGCCGGATACATTGGTGTAGTATACGTAGAAGTATTTTTTGCTGGCATAATTAGGCGGAAACGCAACACTGAGCAACCCCCGCTCACCGCTAAAACTTACGCGGCTAGTGATATCAAGGAAAGGTTGACTCAGGAGAACGCCGTTTTTAACAATCCGAATCCGCCCACTTTGTTCTACTACAAATATTCGACCGCTGCGATCGTCAGCGTGGGTAATGTGTACTGGTTGACTCAATCCACTCACACGTTTGGTTAGGGAGATTGTTGGCCAGTCAGAACTTGTTGCTTGGGCAACTACTGTTGCAGGCTTGGAAAATACGTTTCCCAGGGTGTTGTTGGAGCCAGGCTTACTGCCGCTACTAGACTTAGGTAAGGTGGTAGGTGCATTTGCTGCTAGACGCGGGACAACCTCCGTTCCTTGAACTGGGGGAGCGCCTAAAGCTACCGATTGTGCAGTTAGCAGCAGTGCGCTTAAATAAGCTAATTTGTTCTTACTCATAATTACACCTTTTTTGAAGTGAGTTAATGTGTCATTTTAAAAACGGAAAATTAAGGTTATTTTAATCAATGGTTAATATTGAGTTTAAACATAAAATTATAGTTATTTAAGGTAAAAATCTATGTCTTTTCTTAATGAAGCAGTATACATTCTAAAACTTTAGATTTGTTCTAAAGAGCGTAACTTTTATTCTTAAATTAGCTAGAAATACAGTAGAATCTAAGGTATAAAAAGTAATAGCGATGCAGCCGTATTGTATCAAAATCAATTAATATTTTAGAAAGAAATTATGTATATTTTCTAGTCAAAAAACATATAAAACCATACTAACTAGTTGACTTAATTCAAGCTTAACTTTTTAGCGTAAATATTGAAATTACTACAAAATTCAGCAACGAGTTAAAAATGTTTACTGCTGTAATTTACCTTGCCAAGGTAGCCAGCAATTTCTCATATAGCAATCTGATCTGATTTGTGGGATGGGCATCCTGCCTGTTCAGGAACCAGAAGCCTGCACCACATTCATAAATGAAATAGGACTGCTATAGTGCTGCACCAAAAATAGTTGAGCTTATTTCTCGCGATCGCTAGTTCAGGTAAAATTTCTTGCTTCCCCATAAAATTAAATCGTTGATCCTGAATAAGAGAAAACTATGGAAGCTCTAACGCAACAAAAGTGTACTGCCTGCCATAAGGATGCACCGCGCGTAACCGAATCAGAAATCGCTCAACTCAAGCCTCAGATTCCAGAGTGGAACATGGTGGATGTTGATGGAGAACCGCATCTGGAACGCACGTATCGGTTTCCAGATTTTAAAACGGCACTAGCATTTACGTTATCAGTTGGTGAAGCAGCTGAAGAAGAAGGGCATCACCCAGCATTACTAACTGAGTGGGGCAAAGTCAAGGTAGCTTGGTGGACTCACGCTATCCACGGGCTGCATAGAAATGATTTTATTATGGCGGCAAAAACTGATGTGATCGCCATGCGGTAGCTTTCTTAGAGCATTGCCATACAATTTATCCGAAACAAGTAACACAACAGAGCTAAAACCCCAAGGCAGTTTGTGTGAATAACAAACTGCCTTGTAAGTCAATTCTATGGGGATTTATAGGCAGTTAACCCTGACTTACAGGTTCCTTTGCTAAGAACTTCTCTAGTTCAGTCAGTGCATCTGCATCCACTTTAGTCTGCATTGGGCAGAACTTAGGTCCGCACATTGAGCAGAATTCAGCTGTTTTATAGATATCAGCTGGCAAAGTTTCGTCGTGGTATTCTTTGGCGCGTTCTGGGTCAAGCGATAATTCAAACTGGCGGTTCCAGTCAAAGTTATAGCGGGCGTGGGAGAGTTGATCATCTCTGTCTCTTGCCCCAGGTCTATGGCGGGCAATATCCGCTGCATGAGCCGCAATTTTGTAGGCAATCAAACCTGTTCGCACATCTTCTGCATCCGGCAGCCCTAAATGTTCTTTAGGTGTGACGTAGCACAGCATTGCAGTACCATACCATCCAGCCATCGCTGCTCCAATTGCCGACGTGATGTGGTCATAACCAGGGGCAATGTCTGTTACCAGTGGTCCCAGCACATAGAAAGGTGCTTCAGAACACTCTTCCATTTGTTTGCGGACATTGAATTCAATTTGATCCATTGGGACGTGTCCTGGTCCTTCTACCATCACCTGAACATCATGCTCCCAAGCACGGCGAGTTAGATTCCCTAGTGTTTTCAGTTCAGCCAGTTGAGCCGCGTCAGAAGCATCGTGAGTACAGCCAGGACGCAAGGAATCTCCTAGACTGAATGAGACATCGTACTTCTTGAAGATCTCAATGATATCTTTGAAGTGGGTATAGAGAGGGTTTTGTTTGTGGTGATGCAGCATCCATCGGGCAAGGATACCGCCACCGCGAGAGACAATACCAGTAATGCGATCTCTTACTAAAGGCAAGTGCTCAATTAGAATTCCGGCATGGATCGTCTGGTAGTCTACGCCTTGCTGTGCGTGTTTCTCAATTACATGGAGAAAGTCATCTGGTGTCAGCTTTTCAATTGTGCCATGGACACTTTCTAAAGCTTGATACACTGGCACAGTTCCAATTGGTACGGTTGAGGCATTAATAATCGCAGTGCGAATTTGGTCCAAATTGCCGCCGCCAGTGGACAAGTCCATTACAGTGTCAGCACCATATTTAACCGCTAGCTTCAGCTTGTCAACTTCTTCATCAAGATTGGAAGAATTGGGACTCGCTCCAATGTTGGCATTTACCTTACATTTTGAAGCAATACCAATACACATCGGCTCTAAGTTAGTGTGATTGATATTAGCGGGAATAATCATTCGCCCCCGTGCCACTTCTGCTCTAATTAGCTCAGCTGGAAGATTTTCCCGCTGGGCAATATAGTGCATTTCTTCGGTGATCACACCCTGGCGGGCGTAGTGCATTTGAGACACATTACTCTGTCCACGACGCTTGGCGATCCATTCTGTCCGCATTATTAAATTCCTCGAATAAACAGCTTCCCTCCGCTGGTATTACCCAGTCTCAGGTTCTAAGGGACTATCTCAGCCTAGTTGTTGCAGGCACCCCTAGCTATGGTTGAAGATTGTAGCACTTGAGTTAGAGCTAAATTCAAGCAAGTCAACAAATGTTGATGGAGATAGTAATGGGCTGGGGACTGTAACTGATGTCATAATAAACATCAAGTTAATCATCACGATAAAAATGCCTGGATGGAAAATCGCAATGTCCGGACAACGTTGACTTTACCAATTGAGCTTCTAGAAGCAACTGATCGCGCTGTGCGGGAAGGTAAAGCTCGCAGCCGAAATGAGTTTGTTGCCCTTGCCCTACGTCGTGAATTAACGGCGCAAAAACGGGTTGAGATTGACGTTGCTTTTGCAGCAATGGCTGATGATGCTGAGTATCAAGCAGAAGTTGTGATGATGAGTAATGAATTTGCTACAGCTGATTGGGAAGCGTTTCAGATAGGTGAATCTCAGCCGTGAGGCGAGGGGAAGTCTATGATGCTCGTCTTGATCCAACTGAAGGTTCTGAGCAGGCAGGAATTAGACCTGTAATTATTGTCAGTCGTGATGCCATTAATGCAACAAGTCAAGTTGTATTGGCAATTCCCTGTACGACTTATCGCCCCGGAAGGCGGATATATCCCAGTCAGGTACTATTAAGAGCACCTGATGGTGGACTAAATCAAGACTCGTTAGCGATGGGGGAGCAAGTCCGTACTCTAGCTAAAACTCGTTTTTTAGGTCTGCGTGGGATGCTCTCATTGTCATCTTTGGCTCAGCTAGAGCGGGCGTTACTAATTGCTTTAGATTTGCCTGGGCAAGTAGAGTTTGAATGAACTGGTGCGATCGCCAGGAGTTTGATATTTTTACTAAGAGACGTCAGCAGTTCTCTGTACAAGAAATTGACATCCTGCGTCGCTGATTTCCCAAAACCCTATTTGGGAATCATTCCTTAAGAGTACATCCTTGACCATTTGCTCACCTGCCGCGCTAAACCTGTTGTGCCAACGAAGATTGTTGTTTCGATTTGTATAAGGCTGCGATTGACGGTCTACTTCCTTCAACACCCCTTTCATCAACTGCTCCACTCGCACTAGTAAATCCTTCTTCTTTGCTGATCCGCCGACCTCATCAAGAGCTTTCAGAATAGGAAAGTAGTAATCTTTTGCAGTTGTAGGCTTCTCCCGCCGTGGGCAATCTGGACTATACGGTTGCTCAGGTAAGTTATTGTTTTCCGGTTCTATATCGGGTAGCACTTCGGGTATTATCTCAGCAGCTAATGCTTCAAGCTGTTCCCAATCTTCTACTTTTAACTTGTTGCAGACTAATTGCTCCATTACAACAACCGTCGAATCAATTCCTGGATCTGATGGACGCATGATAGATAAAACATCTTTGTGGGTGAGATTGTGTTAGTTCTTAATTTCTGCCAGACGTAGTACAGACTCCACGAAAATGCTTCGCAATTGGTGTGTTCTCTTTTCAGCCACAATGCTGTTTTCAATTTGCCGAATATCAGGATCTCGGCGTCCCACCACGAAAAGCCCCAACGCATTCTCCCAACTGGGAATCTTCTTCTCAGAGGATATCAATCGGTCTACATAGCCTACAAGCTTGGAGATAGAAATCGTATGTACCTCGCTAGTTTTAACCTCGACAACTATGTGAAGGTCTTCTGCGGTTGATAT
This sequence comes from Chroococcidiopsidaceae cyanobacterium YX2bin18, assembly GCA_030446505.1. Lineage (GTDB taxonomy): Bacteria > Cyanobacteriota > Cyanobacteriia > Cyanobacteriales > Chroococcidiopsidaceae > JAHHHE01. Next base: position 49,876 of record JAUJND010000002.1, read on the forward strand.
CCAGTGTCCATCAAAACCGTTTTGTCCTTGAACACCTTGATAACGCCCATAGGTAACTTTAAATCCCAAGAAGTGTCCGAGGTGATTGACCAAATCTTGTAAAGCACGACTATATTGGATGCCTGAATTTTCCAAGCATTCCACAATGTAACCTCGGATCTGACTAACTTCTTTAACGTCCTCTTTCAAATGATTACGAAATCGTTCGCGAGCTGTATCCTCTCCCGGAGAGTCATCCAGCGTACCCATCCACTTCAAGAGTTTAGTTAAGGGGATACTCACTTTCTGCCCAAGTTGCCTATCAACTTTACTATTTTTGCTAGTTATATTGTTAACCAGTTTACGTAATGATGAGAATTCGGGATCGTTAGGTAACTGCAATGGCAGCAGTTCCAACGTTGCCACTAACTTGATGTCATATACTGATTTGGGGAAACACAATCACACTCAATCTTTCCCAAAAATTGCGTTGGCAGGGATGCTCAAAACGGCGATCATACCCCAACACCACAAGTGCGATCGCCTAGTCAAAAAGAAGCAAAGACTGGCGATTAGATATGATTGTGTAGGCTAACACTTGTCACCTTAACAGGACAATTCCAAATCTCAATGCAAAAAACTAAATTAATCAATAAAGTTATTGCTGGTACGATACTGTCGTTTACATTAGATCAGGGTGGACAAGTCGTACAGGCAGAAGCACAAAGCCCTACTTACTTACTTAGAGCTAAATGTGTTGATAGTGGACTTGGCAATGCGCGTCAAAAAACTCTCGATGTTTCTATAGGCAAAGCAGTCTATACAAGTCGTTTTTATTTAGGTTCCGGTAATCGCTCGGCATCAATAACTTGCAAAATTAGGCAGGTCGATTCTCAACCACTGTTTCAAACGCTTCAGCTAGGTTTTGGAATGCGTGACAATAGTACAACAAGTCCTCCTGTAGTCGTAAATGTCTACGTAGATGGTCAGCAGACTGAATCTCGGACTATTGCTCCAACACAGCAAGAGGTTTTGTCAATGGATGTTAGCAAGGCAACCAATGTCACTCTAGAAGCTGTTTGTTCTAGCCAATCAATATATTGTGACCGAGTTTACTTCTTCAACGCTGCACTTCAACCGATAATTTTATCTCCAAGTCTGAATAAGTAGCGATGTAGGGCTACTGCTGAAAAGGGTGCGCTGAACAGGCAAGTCTTTTTAGGGCATCGTTGGAGTAAAGCGCCATTAGACTATTATTCAAATTAATGCAGCAATTGTTTGAGAGTTTGGACTAATTCTTGCTCATTGTAAGGCTTGGTAAAATAGGCGATCGCACCCAAGTTCATTGCTATTCGACGATCTTTATCGCTACTACGGGAAGTAAGCATCACAATTGGTAAACGTTTGAAAGCAGAGTTCGATTTCACACGAGCCAACAAGCCATAACCATCAAGGACAGGCATATCAACATCACAAATTACAGCTTTAATTGGCAATCCACTTAAAAGTTTTTCAATTCCCTCTGCACCATCTTGAGCTTGTTCTACCCAATATCCCGCTTTTTCTAAAGTCAGCGATAAAAAGCGGCGAACATTAATTGAGTCATCTACTACTAAGATCATGTCTTTGGAGCGTTGATATCCTGTATTCGTTAAAGGCTTATGGTCTTGCTCCTGACTGGATGATTTGGTAGCAATCGATTCCAGTAAATCTGGAACATTAACAAGCGGCACAACCCGACCATCTCCTAAAATCGCACAGCCAGAAAAGCCAAGAGGCATAGCAATACCTCTAACATCTCCTGAGCCATCGCTCCTTCAACTTGACGAATGGCAACTTCTTGTTCACCCCAGCAGCGATCTACTTCTATCCCTACCAACTCATTGCCTTGAGCAATTTTTAATACAGTTGGAGCATTCATAATTGGTACGGCTAAAGAATCGACCTTTTGATGTGGACGAGCCTGGAGCCAATTGCCAAGACGAATTAAAGGCATCATGTATCCTTCCCAACTGAAGACTTCTAGCCCAGCAACCAGGGATACTTGCGCTGGATTTAATAAAAGCATTTCCGCGATCGTCACTGGGAAATGCTAACAACATTCCGTTGCTTTCTACAATTAATACTCGTGCAACTGAAAGAGTTAAAGGGACGCTAAGAGTAAAGGTTGTTCCTACTCCTAGCTGTATCAACTTTTATATCGCCGCGAATTTCTCTAATATTGGTGCGAACAACATCTAACCCCACACCTCGACCAGATAAATCACTAACCTGACCTGCGGTACTAAAACCTGGCTCAAAAATCAGGCTTAAAAGTTCGGCATCGCTAGTGTTTACAGGCACAAGATCTACTTGCTCCGCCTGTTGCCGAATTTTGTCTAAATTAATCCCGCCACCATCATCACTGATTGTAATTAGTGTCTGGTCACCCCGGTGAGCGGCGCTAATTTCAATTACACCTTGTTGAGGTTTACCACAAGCTAAGTGAGTTGCAGGATCTTCAATTCCATGATCGAAGGCATTGCGTAGCAGGTGCATTAGAGGGTCGCTTAAAGCTTCTAAGATGCTGCGCTCAATTAAGGTTCCACCTCCATGAATTTTTAGTTCCAAATTTTTGCCGTGCTGTAAACAAAGTTCTCGCAGAAATATGGGAAATCTCCCTACCAAATCAGACAAAGGTCGCATCCGCACCTGAGTTAAGCTTGTTTGCAGTTGTTTAGCAGTCCGATTTAGTTCGGTAACAGTTTGATCGGTATCTTCAAGACTTAAGTCAATATCATCTGTGACTTCCTGAATCCGAACGATGTCTTCCATCAGATTTTTAGCAGATGGAGGTTGTGATGTACTTCTAAGTCAATATTGCTATTAGCCCCTAGTTGGTTATTTTTATCAGCTTCAGCTTTTTGTTGCACTGAGCTACTAGGTATACTTGCTTGGGTGGGTTCGTCGTGGTTAGTCAGCAAGCGATTGTTGAAACCTCTTAGCGCCCGAACCCGATGACTAAGATTTCTGACTAAATTGCGTAAACGTTCTAGGTATAAATTTAGACCATTACGCTCAATAGTTTCTCCGAATAAATCATTGAGTTGATCGAGCAGCTTTTAAACTGAAACACGAACTGTATTTTCCTGAGTATCTTTACGATTAGTGTGGGTGACTAACTCAACTGATGGAACAGAAAGATGAATTGGTTTAAAGTCTGTAGTTTGAATATCACTTTGAGATTCAGCAATTGATAATGGTTGCTCTGGGTGAGGGATTTCAATACCTGTTTTTAATATTTGCTCAAGCAGATTCTCTATGCTTGCATCTTCTATTTGGTTTGTTAGGTTGGGAGGTACTTCGGATTCTCCAAAAAAAACAGCACCTTCATCCAAATTTAGCTGAGACGGAAGTGTATCAAGACCAACTAATAATCCAGCCTGCGATCGCCGCCACTCTTGTAAAGCAATCCGAGCAATTTCTTCAACTCGCTCAGGGTTTGCTTCCAGGTGTTGAGTAACCGATTCACAGAGGCTCATGAAAGCAGTAATCTGGAGCATTTCCCCTAAACCACCTAAGTCCTGTGCCATAGTTGAAATTTCTGTAAACAACTGCGGCTTTTCCGGGTCTGCCAAAATAGATTCCAGACGTTGGAGGTATTCTTCTACTTCAGATTCAAAAATCAAGGACACCATATCCTGTCCTTCTTCTTCTAATAAGTGCGTTGTGTCTCCAGGGATAGGCTCACCAAGACGCTGCTCTAGCTGTTTAAAGACTGGGTTTACATAAGTGTCTAACCACTGATCATCAACAACTGTTCCCTGGTGATTCAAGGAAATTACTTGGCGCAGCCGAGTAACTCCAGTTAAAAGTAAGCCTTCGAGTTCATCATCTATTGCGGGTTTCTGGGTTTTTAAGACTTTGAAAAAATCCTCCAGACGGTGAGCTAGATGACTCAAAGCTTGAAACCCCATCATTGCTGCGCCGCCTTTAATTGAATGAGCTGCTCGTAGTACAGCATCCATCTGTTGGTTATCTACTTGGGCGGTAGCTAATCCCAGCATTCCAGATTCAATTGTGTTGAGATACTCAGTCGCTTCCTCTAGAAACTGGAGCCGGATTTCAAGTTCTTTGTCCCGTACCATGTCTTTATAAAAATTGCTATAAAATCAATTGGTTACTAGTACGACTTACCACAGTACGTCCAATAGATAATACTAGATTTACCATACTTGCTCTAAGTACGCTCACACTTAGAGCGAATGAGCAGGATTAATACCCGTGAAGCGCTCACACTGGTTTCAATTATGGGAGTAGTTAACCCCCAGCATCAACTTTGAACGCACCAACGGACGCTTGCAACTGCTGCGCTACCGCTACAGTTTGTTGGAGAGAACTAGAAACTTGGCGTGAGGAATCAGAAGTGCGTAAAGATGCCTTGGCAATTTCCTGCATTAAATGAGTTACTGCTTGAGAAGTTTGAGCTTGAGACACTGTAGCATTCGAAATTGATTGCACCAGGTGGTCAATTTCGTGAGATACATCCAAAATTTGCTCTAAACTCTTTTTAGTATCTTCAACAAGGTAAGCTCCTGCAATTACCTGGGTAGTTCCTAATTCCATGTCCCTAACTACAACGCTGGTTTCTCGCTGGATATTTTCTACTATTTGGGCAATTTCTTGAGTTGCTGCGGCAGATTTAGCTGCCAGTCCCCCAACTTCTTCCGCAACTACTGCAAATCCTCTACCTTCAACACCAGCACGAGTCGCCTCAATACTAGCGTTAATTGCCAAGACGTTTGTTTGCAGAGCTATTTGATGAATTAATGAAACAACCTTGGAAATTTGCTGAGAAGATTCGCTAAGATGCTTTACCTTATTAGCTGTTTCTGCAACCGTCTCCCGCAAATTTAAGATACTTTGGACTGTACGATTCATTGCCGCTCCTCCGGCTTGTGCAGTGGTAGAGGCAGTACGCGCTACTTCTGCTGCTTGTTGGGCGCTATCTGCTACTTCTTGAATTGAAACCGCCATCTGCTCAACAGAATCAAGGGTGTAGGTAATCTCCTCTGCTTGATTAAGCGCTGCATCAGCAAGGTGACGTACAGCACCTGCATTCTCGCTAACTGAGACATTAACTTGGACAGCAGTTTTTTTCACTTGAGTTACAAGTTGTCCCAAATTTTCAATAATAGAATTAAAAAAGTCAGCTACCGTGCCGATTTCGCCTGCTGTCACTTCAGCGCGAACAGTTAAATTGCCTCTAGCTGCCTCTTCAACATCATTAAGCAATTTCAGTAATTGATCCTGAAGCGCTTCTTTTTGGTGACGCTGCTGTTGAGAAATTGCCTCAGCTTTCCGGCGAGATTTTTCTACCTGTTCTAAAAGATTTGCTTGGTCTATTGCAAACCCAATTTGGGTTGCTAACTGGGTGAATAAATCGATCTCCGACTGTTGCCAAGCACGCGTTTCTGCACAATGATGAGCAATTAGTAAGCCGAGCAATTGGTTATCTTTTAATATCGGCGCAACCAAATTTGCTTTAACTTCAAATCGTTCTAATGTCTTAATGTGACACTCTGTAAGCTCAGCTTGATAAATATTATCAATCGCTCGGACACGACCTTCCTGATACAACTTTAGATGATGCTGTTTAAAACAAGGATCATTTATTGTTTGTCCTAGTGCTTGAGTCCAACCCGGAGCAACAGCTTCTGCTAAAACAGTGCCACTTAAGTCTGAGTTAAAGCTATAGATGACTACTCGATCCGTTTGCAGGATTTTTCGGATCTCTTTAACTGAGGTTTTGAGGATATCTTCTAAGTTTAGAGAACGCCGAATGCGGAGGGTAACATCTGTAAATAATTGTGCTCGCTCGGCAAGATTTTCTTGTTCCCGGATTAGGGTTTGAAGTTGACCTGCCATCTGGTTAATGTTGGAACCCAAGACTGCTAGTTCGTCTTTCCCGTTTACTGGAATCCGGGTGTCTAGTCGCCCTTGACCAAGTTTTCTTACTGCCGCAGATGCACCTATTAGAGGACGCAGAGCGCGGTTGACTAAGAAAGCAGCGATCGCACTCACCAGTAATCCTGCCATCCCAGTGCCACTGGCAAAGGTCAACAGCAGTCCTCTACGTGCTGCAAATACCTCTGCTGTAGGTTGGGTAATCATCGCACTCCAGTTCGACTCTGCTAGCCCTTGGAGTTGGCGAATCGGCACATAAGATACGAGATATTCTTTCTGTTCTTGCTGATCAACATCTACTACAGTACCGACTGAATCAGCCGCTTGTAATTGAGCAGCAGCTTTAGGAAAAACTATCTCAGCATTTTTACCTATATATTCTATTCGTGATGTTGGGGCAACAACAACTTTCCCAATATCATTAACTGCCAGGTATTCTTCTGAGCCAAAGTCTTTAATACTTTGTGCCAGCTGTTTTGCTTCTGTCTGCAATATATTATTAAAATATTTTAAAGGTATGCGCGATCGCACTATACCGAGTGTTTCACCTGTCTTTGTATCTACAACTGGTGCAGCGAAAAAGATAGAATACTCGCCTGTTAATGATGATTTTCTTGGTGGAGTAATTACAGGACGATTGGTTTTGAGCACTTCTTGAAAATAATCTATCTCGCTGTAGTTAGAAATTACTTCTCCTGCTGATTGCAAAATTACATTACCAGCAATGTCGGTAACAACAATACTGTCATAACCTGCATTATATTTAATATATTGATCCAGTACGGCTTGTTTTTGTTTAGTGGAAGTAATTGTCCGTAGTTGGGGATTATTGAGAATACCCAAGCGGGATAAAGTTTGAATGTCTCTATAACCCTCAGATATAAAGCGGTTAAGATCATTAGCTAAAGAAATAACACGCGCTTGTTGTTGTCGAGTTACGTTTTCAGTAATATTTTTATTAGTTAAGTAATAGGCAGTTGTCCCGATCGCTATAATTGGTAGGGTACTGAGGGCGATCGCACTTATAGTTGCTTTTGTTCTTAAACTCAGCCGCTGCCACAAGGGAACGTAGAATTTATCAGAAATATTGCGAGTAGAAAAATCATTTCGCTGTAGTGTAGTAGCCTTAACAGGTATTAGCGGTAAAACAGACTTCGAGATATTTTGACTATTATTTGCAGTATTATCTTCGATTTTATTTACTTTTTCAAATTTTGTAGCCATATAAATGTCTCCAATTAGAATTAGCGCAAAATTAATAGTTGTGCAAAATAGGCGAGTTTACAATTGCTTCAGCATTCATTACCAGCAGTGTTTCTTGCTCTTGTAAAATGTATCCATTTATATAAGGAGTTATATTTAATGCGTCAAGTTCCACTGGAGATTGGATACAATTAGGCATAAACCGAGTTACACCTTTGGCTTCCTGCACAACTAACGCTAAAGGAACTGGACCAACTCGGATAACTACCATGTGGTACTGTTGAACGTTGGTATCAACAGGCTGTAAATTTAACAGTTGTGCTAAGTCAATCACCCACAAAACTCGATTGCGCCGATTTAATAATCCCATTACGCATTCCGGCATATTAGGCATTGGAGTAATGCGTCTAACCGGAACAATTATCACCTCTTGGACATACTCCATTGACAAAACAGCATATGTATGTAAGTTAATTTGAAATCTTACGTAAATATCACTTACTTGATTTAACTGGGGTGCGAGTATTTGAGTATCCATAAGTTAAGTCACAACAGATTTAACAGCATCAACTAATTGTTGTCTAGTAAAAGGTTTTGTTACATAAATAGCAGCTCCTTGTTTTATCCCCCACAATCGATCAATTTCCTGATTCTTAGAACTACAAATAATAACTGGCGTTTGTTTAGTAGCTGGATTCTTTTTGAGTTTGCGACACAACTCAAAACCGCTCATTCCTGGCATAATTACATCAGTAACTACAGCATCCGGCTTTTGCTTCATAACTTGATTTAAAGCCTGATGAGCATCTGTAGCTACAATTACTTTATAACCACCACCGCGCAGGTAATTACTTATTAGCTCCAACTCAGAAAGAGTATCTTCTACTACTAAAACTGTAGTCACCTTTAGCTTCCTTTAAACATTTGCTTAATTGACACAAAAATAAACTTTACCCTAATTTGTACCAGACTTAAGATAAATGTCTAAACACCATCTTTAACAAATCTGATTGCGTAAAAGGTTTTGTTAAATACCCAGATGATCCGACAAATTTTGCTTTTACTCTGTCTATAATTCCTGTATTTCCTGTAACCATAATAATAGGTGTTTTCTTGAAAAATGAATGATTTCGTAATAAACGGCATAGCTCGTAACCATCTATTCCTGGCATATTAACATCAAGTAAAATTAAGTCAGGCTTCAACCGGACAATTTGCATTAATGCTTTAACTGAATCGTTAATTGTAAATACTGAAAAACTTTCATCATCTAAGAAATAACTAATCTCCTTTAATATTGTCGGACTATCATCTACACAAACAATTTTATAGGTATTTTTAGTACCTGGAGAAGTTGGAATTTTTCCGCGTAAAGGCGTACCTGCTTTCTCAGAAGCGTTAATTTTAATTGGTACTGAAATTCCGGGGGGAATTAAACCTCCTTTTAATTGCTCCCTTTGGGGAGTGGGAGAAATGCTTTCCGGGTTACGATTAGAATTTTTTGGTAACTGAGTAGTATTCGATATTCTATTTACATTATTATCTGTTTGCTTTGGCTTAGTAATTAGTACTGCACCTGCTGAGTCTGGAGAAGCAGGCTCTGGTAATTTATTATATGTTTGTGGCAATTTATCAAACGGTAGCTGCGGCTCATCTAATAAAATAGTTCCAGAAACTATGTATGGATGCAAACTTTGAGCAAGTTGAAGTTCATCTTGATTTAGTAAAATAGCAAGATGGCGGAAGCTGAAACCTTTGAGTATTGCACTTAATCTTTGTTGAACTTCTGGTAAAAGTTGCTGCTCGCTTTTACTTCGATTGATAAAGTAAGGACGTTGATACGGTGACCAAATTTGAGGACCTAAAGCCTGCCAAGCTTGCAATTGCTTTTGACAATGTTTTAATATAGGTTGTAGCTCAAGACTACAAAAATCTGGCAGTGCCTGAAGTTTTTCATTAAATTCGTAAGTCCCTTCTTTAATTAACAAAAATGACTCAATGACTTCTTTTACCAATTCCTCTATAAGTGCTGCTATCTGAAAATTGTTTAGATACTGCTGATCGAATAACCAACAAATAGCTTGATAGTCAGGATTTTGAACTGAATGATTTTTGGAATCCGCTTCAAATAAAAGGCGTAGTTGCTCAAGCTCACTCTTCAAGGCAGGTATTTTATAACCAAGACGACGTAAATGACAATCAAGTCGATCAAATGGATCAGCTGAATGTGATGCATAAGTTATTTTTCCCTGCTCTAGATATATTGACCAGGAAACAGAGTTACTGGATACTTTCAGGTGAGTAGTGTCGTAAGAGCTAGATAAGTGCGCCAATAAATTTAATGGACGTAGTTTTTGGAAGGTTCCACAAATAGCCATTTAGTAATTAAACCTTAATAAAACATACGATGAGCATTGAGCCTGTCAGAAAAAGTAGTTAATACTTAATGATAGTGGAGAAAACATATCTGCTAAATTATAAAACTTAACTTTATATTCTTAAGCAGCATTATTTATGTTAGAGAAGTTATTTTTTATAATAGTGTTCTCCTTAATAGCTTAAAAAAGATGATTACTTGTAGTTATATGTATTAAATATAGCCTAAATCCTAAATTTTTAAATAACTATTTTATTTCTTTGTGAATTTTAGAAGGATAATATCTATTTGAGGTAATAGTTTTACGTTACTTGCTCATTGTTGATTTATCTAATACTGGCTTTTATTACCTCAGAAATTGCAGTAATCTCGCTTGATCTTATCGTACAAAATATACTCTATAATTTAACAGCTTCTAAATAATCCTGTAGTTTAATAGATAAAATTGCTTGAATTACATAGCATATTTAGTACTTTGGAAATATTAACTTGCTCTATCGAATATCTAAAAAAGTATAGTTTACGTTTAGAGTATTTAGTAAATTATGCTACTATATTACTAGGGTAGCTATCTTAAAATCAGCTAAAAACTAATAAATCTTAAAAAATATCATTGTAAGGTGTGCTTAGTAATTCTTTAAATGAAGGTTTACACTTTTTTGAAAATGAATTGATTAATAACTCACTCCTTCCACGAACAGTTGCAGTCACTGTGATAGATTTATTTACAATATAAAATATATTTTGAACCTTTATGACTGCTGAGCAGTTACACCTAACGACGTTGATAGAGTAATTTTATACTTATACAGAGGGCAATTTATAAGGCGTTAGACATACTCCAAAATATTAAAACTCAGGGTTGTGCAAATAAAATTGGGGATTACTGTGTGGAGAAAGTTAGGTTTCCACCAATATGTTGGGGAGCATTTTAGTTACTTGTTTAAAGTATAAGTATAGTTACCAAGCTTACACTTACACGTGGATTAGTTTACCTAAATTTCAGCTTAAGGGTCAAAGGAACTTAATCAACTGTAACTCGACTTGGAAAGCAGGACTGAATCTCTACCACGGTTCACCTCTAGCAAGACTATACTAAGAGTAGCGACAATTATCGCCTCGCTTTCCTGCTGGTGTTAACCTGTGCGCGAGGTATTATTCAACAAGAAATACCGATGAACGTGAGTGATACCCAAGAAGATTTACGGAGACAACAGCTTAGTACCTCTAAAGAGTTGTTTTACTGGAGGGTAGTAGCAGCCTCAGTTCGTGGTAAGAGTCATGAGAAAGCGAGACAGCTTTGTCAGGATGCTCATTCTTGGGAGAAGTTGCCAGAAGGTGTATTAGTGGGTGCAGTAGCTGACGGGGCTGGTTCCGCAATTTTGGGAAAAGTAGGTGCTATTGTTGCTGCTCAAATAGCAGTAGAAACAATATGCTTAAAAGAAGCTACGTTGCGATCGCTTATATCGCAGGAATCACCGTCTGAAGATGGCTGGCGCTCACTATTAATTAGCGCCCTCGCTGCTGCACAAAAAGCCGTAGAAGCCGAAGCTGAAGCGTGCAAGATGAAACCGCGGGATTTAGCGACAACCTTAATTTTAGTAGTCGCCACACCAAAACTGATTGCAGCCGCGCAAGTGGGCGACGGTGTAGCAGTGGCGAGTAATGCTCAAGGAAACCTGATTCCACTTACTATCCCTCAACATGGAGAATACATTAATGAAACTACTTTTTTGGTTTCACCTAATGCACTCTCTACAGCGCAGGTGACTGTATGGCATGGAGCAATAACAAATATTGCCCTGCTATCAGATGGGTTACAAATGCTTGCCCTAGATATGAGTGAAGGTAAACCCTACGCACCGTTCTTTTCCCCTTTTTTCAACTTTGTTGCGAAAGTAACAGATGAAACTGAGGCTAAAGAGCAGCTAGTAACGTTTCTGCGGTCACCACGAACCACAGACAGAGCAGATGATGATCTAACACTTTTTATAGCAACTCTTGTTACTTAATTTTACTATGCGGTTGCAACGTCAATCTAATAAACAAATCATTACCTTAGATGTCACCTCAACCTTGGGACATGGAGGCGAGGCACGAATATATGCAGTGCCGCAAGATGAAAGCTTGGTAGCGAAAGTATATCATAAGCCGACAAAGGCGCATATAGATAAACTGATAGCGATGCTGGCGAATCCGCCGGAAAACCCAACAGCAGGCAAAGGACATATCTCTATCGCTTGGCCTACTGACTTGTTGCAGACAGTAGATAGGCAAGGGCGCGTAGTTGGGTTCTTGATGCCGCGTGTACAAGAAATGCACTCCATGCTTGACTTTTACAACCCCAAAACCCGTCGCCAAAAGTGTCCATTTTTTAACTATCTGTACCTACACCGGACTGCGCGTAATCTTGCTGCTGCTGTAGGTGCTTTGCACGCACGGGGATACTGCATCGGAGACGTGAACGAGTCGAATATTCTTGTAGGTAACACTGCACTTGTAACCCTTGTGGACACAGACTCCTTTCAGGTACCTAACCCTAATAATGGTGTTGTTTATCGTTGCCCTGTTGGTAAATCAGAATTCACTCCTCCTGAACTTCAAGGCAAGAATTTTGCTCAGTTAGAACGTAAGGCTGAGCATGACCTTTTCGGGTTGGCGGTGCTGATATTTCAACTGCTGATGGAAGGTACACACCCGTTTTCAGGCATCTTTCAAGGTACGGGCGATCCACCACCTTGTGAAGCACGCATTGCAGCAGGGCATTTCGCCTATAGCAGAGGACGCAATATACCTTATATTCCTACACCAACTGCGCCGCCCTTTGAAATTCTGCATCCCACTTTACAGCAGCTGTTTGTCCGGTGTTTTGAGAAGGGTCACAAAAATCCGGAAATGCGCCCTAATGCTCAAACTTGGCAAGCTGCCCTAAAGGAAGTAGAAACTGCCCTGATTACCTGTTCTACAAACGAGCGGCATCTTTACGGGAACCATCTGAATGCTTGTCCGTGGTGTGAGCGTGCTGTAAAACTTGGTGGACGTGATCCGTTCCCATCAGATCAGGTAGTGCAAAGTGGGCTACATCTGCAACCTGTCAAGCGTCAGCGAGCGACAATACCAGAGAGGAGCGATCGCCTAATCATCCCTAGTAAACTTACCCTACCCAAGCAAAAAAATTTATCAAATTCAGCTTCTACAAAGAAGCAGAGGTTGAACCCTTTAATTTTGGGCTTATCTGGTGCTGGATTGCTGCTTTTAGAGGCAATGGTTCTGATTACAGATCTTAAACTTATTCCCCAAAATAGTACTAACTTTTTCTCACCCAATCGCTCTGCTTCGTCTAATCTGATAAATAATAGCAGCAAAGTTTCAGGCTCACACTACGATTTGGGTAATCTTTTTTATAAGGTTGGAGATTATGGGGGAGCAATTGAGAATTTTACCGAAGCTTTGCGGCTGAATCCTAATGATGCTAAAGCTTACCTAAACCGAGCTAATGCTCACTACGAAATTGCCCAACATATAGGAGAGCGTGATCGCGAATACAAAGCCGCGCTTGAAGATTATAACCAGGCTTTGCGTCTTAATCCCCAGGATTCTGAAGCTTTGGTGAAACGAGGTACAATACGCTATGAAATTGCCCCTTATAGCAAAGATCCTGATAAAGCTTATAAAGGAGCACTTTATGACTTTAATCGTGCTCTAAATATTAATCCTAATAATGCTAAAGCTTATGTTAAGCGGGGTACTGCCCGGTATCAATTTATCCAAAATGATGCAGATTCGCATAAAGCATACAAAAACGTAATTGACGACTTTAACCAGGCTTTGCGTCTCAATCCCGAAGATGCTGAAGCTTATTTTAAGCGGGGTATTGTCCGTTCTGAAATTGCCCAATACAGCACAGACTCCAAAGAAGACTACCAGATAGCAGTTAAAGATTTACAGAAAGCTACAAAACTTTTCCTTGCTCAAGGAGAAGTAGATGAATACCAAAAATCTCAAAGCAAACTTTGTGATGTCCTAAAAATTTAGCAAAGAGTTGTGATTCATTTTCTTAACGCTGAAAGTTAATGCCCTTAAAACCTCAATTTGTTAAAAAATGAAAGCTAAGGTAGCGCCAGCAGAACTTGTCCCTAAGCGCTACTATAACTTATTTAATTTAGTACGGGGGCTAACAGGTTGAGCGAAATGAATAGTTCCGGATAATAGTGTTAATTCATGCCCTAACTTTGTTTAGCGCGGCTGACCAGAGCTAATAGCTCGTTGTAAACTAGCCAAAGCTCTGTTATAGTCCAAAATAGCAGTAACTCGATTACCTTCGGCGTTAGTAAGGTCATTTTCTGCGTTAATGACATCCGTTTGAGTGCCTACACCTGCTTGGAAACGTAAACGTGCCAAACGTAAGGCTTCTCTCGCCTGTTCTAAAGCAACAGAGGCTGTTTGAATATTCTCCAAATTCGATACTAGGTCGGCATAGGCTTGTTCTACCCTCGAAGCGAACTTGGTCACGAGTATCAGCAAAAGTAGTTTCTGCGATCGCAATATTAGCTTCCTCTTGATTTGCCCTTGCTCTTGCCGCTCCTCCATCAAATAAATTTAGGGAAAACCTGGCTCCTAAGGAAAATCCATCGGCAAGACCACTAACATCATCATCAATAGCATCTAGCACATTGTAGGTGGTAACTAGACTAACTCTAGGTCTTATTTGAGAAAGAGCAATGCGTCGCTGAGACTCGCTAATATTTCGCCGTGCCAACTGCTGTGTCAATTCAGCACGATTTTGAAAGGCTAGGACAATACTTTCTTCCAGCGCTAAGTTCCAAAGACCAGCTATTTCTACAGGATCTGCTGCTGAGATACTCACCGACTGAGCTAGACTTAATCGCCGCGCTAACTGGCGACGCGCAGTTACCTGGTCACCTAAGGCTTGAGTCAAATCTTGAGTAGCATTGGCTAACTGCACTTGGGAGCGCAGAACATCAAAGCGGGTTCCTACCCCAGCTTGTTCTAAAGCTTGGGCATCGCGTAAACTAGCCTCAGCATTTGTGACAGCAGCGCGGTTAATCCGTACTAGTTCATCTCCTGCTTGGAGATTGTAGTAATCATTAGAGACATCTAGACGCGTAGCTGTTGAGTTAAGCGTTCAACATCCAACTGATCGAAGCGTACCTGTTCCTCGGCTGCACGGATCCGACCAGTACGTTCACCAGCGGTGTAGACATCATAACTCAGTTGCGCGGGCACCGCTCAAAGCCGTGCTAGGTGAACTTTTGATTGTTCTGTAAGTTGGGTTGTTGAGCAGCTAGTTGCTCTGCTTGAATTTCACTAGCAGCAGACTGCGATCGCGTAATGTCAGAGTTAACCGTAAGATCTGGATACAACTCAGCCTGAGCCTCGCGGACAGCCGCTCGACTACGTTCTAGAGTTAGTTCTGCCACCTGTAGCTGTCTATTATTACGCCGTGCTAGCTCAAATGCCTGTTGCAATGTAATAGGCTGAGGTCCTGGATTCGCACTTCTTCTGGTTTAGTGGGGAATTGCAAGGGGTTTGGGCTGGGATTGAGGTAACTAGGGGCTGTGTGTTCCCTGATTGAGAATATCAGACTCAGTAGGGGAGGGATTCACTGGAGTTGGAGTAGGGGTAGACGGAGCCGCTTGTGATCTATTTTCTGAGCTACCACTTAACTCGGATGGCTGCACTAGCTTTTGAGATATTTGGTGTAATGTATTTGAATTATCATAGTTGGAAGCCTGTAAAATAACCCCAACGCTACTAGTTATTGGCTTGAATCGTACTGCACTAATTGATGGGGTATTAGCCCAAGCAGGTTGAATTCCTAGTGCAACGGCACTAAGGCTCAACCAGAAGTTGCTGAATAATTGCTGTTTCACTACATCTCCTCACACAAAATCAACATAAATGCGGCAAGTAGTCCTCACTAATACTTGACTTGTTCTGTCGTTGCACTTTCTGCACCAACCACAGCTACAGCGTTTTGCTGAGAATTGCCGCTTCTCTTTTGGGTCTGGATAGTCACTTTTTGCAAATTTTGAACAAGTTTTGATATCGGTATATCTGTTTTTATCACTAAAGACACTAAAGTCTTAAGTCTTATTATGATCTTTATAATTAAACCATGAGAGATGCATCTTTGACACTCTTAATTTTACTAAAAGAGAGCATAAATATTGTTTAAATTCTCCATGTTACTGAATTAGTAAACTATTACTTCAAATTGTAAAAATCAGGCGATTAATACTTTGATTTTTAAAGTACAATGACTACATTGAAATAAATAAATGCTTTTAAGCGCGTAAATTATTTCTTAAGGAATCAAGTTTACACAATCATTTTTTCATTCTGCAATTACTTATCTACCATCTGAACTAGTGCATCGTTTAGCTACCTCTTGTTTCAAGAATCAACTATTATTAACGGCTCAATTGATCAAGGTTGTTAGTATTACTCCTGTCAATTTCAACAGCGATTTGAGATTGTTAAGTTACTAGAAATGTTTAGCATAGAACCACGCAGTTAGTATACTGCCCATTATTACCACTTGCAAGACTAAAATATAAGTAGTGTAAATATACTTATCTTTGAATAGCTATTCACCTAACAGGCTTTCTAAAGTGTTAGGTATAGCAGCAAGGGCAGTTTTATGTATACGATTCCATTGTGGTAGTAGTCATTTAAACAGAGTCAGTCTTAGCTTAAAATGCTTTTGCAGTGTTAGCATTAACACAAAAAAATTAATCTAAGCCTACCTAGAGTTCCGTAACTGGCAGCAATAAAGTTGCTTCAATTTCCTGTCTCACCCTACTAGTCACATAGCAATTACTATTAAGACAATCAACTAACAACTGATTGGCTTCGTAATATTGCTTTTAGCGCTGCCTTCTGCTGATTGCTAAACTGCCAAACGTGACCTAGATAGCGATAGGAAATCATTAGAGTTCTTAGTTGCTCAATCCAAGTCTCACCATTATTTTTCCACCATAATTCAAATCCTTTTGAGTCTGTATCTAGGTAAGGTATTTGCTTTTTGAGTTGTTGCAGTGATTCCTTAAGCTCAGGGTCAATAAGACAAGCACGGTCAATCGCTCTCGCAATTACACTATTAAGCACACTTATAGAGTTAGGAGTACTCTTAAGAACACGGTTAAGTGCAAGAGTACGGTCAAGAGCAAGGTCAAGAGCAAGGTTACAATCGAGGTCACGAGTAAGGTTACGGTCAAAAGCCCTAGCAAGGTCAAGGCTACCCCCGACCAACTCAAGTGTTCTTGCTAAGTCAAGGTCAAAATAAAAGGCGCGAACAATTACTAATTTGCAAGTCGCATTTACACTACGGGATTTTTCACTTACCCAAGTCAGGAATTCTTGTAATTGCTCATCTGCGGCTAGTACTTGATCGATCTGTTGCTTCATCATTTGCAGTAAATAATCAGCGTTACGCAACATTCCCACACTCAATAAAAAAACTTCGTGCCAGCGTTTGTGAGTAATGTGGCTGATTAGTTTTTTAAAAGCTGTGTCTATTAACTGGGGAGTAGGACTACTGACAATCTCTTTAGCAGTGAAATATTCATGAAACGTCAAATGAGAGAATGAGTAGATTCCTCTTGCCCGTTCCACTAATAAACCATGTTGGGCTTCAATTGATTTCAATACTGCCTCGCTGTCGAGTTGCAACGCCTCAAGCTCGGTACTGACACCAGGTAAATTACAGATATAATCAGCAATGTGCTGCTCTAGTTCTCTTTGCCTAAAAAAGTAGTCACCTCGCTCAAAGGTCTTAAGAGCAATTTGACTAAGTAAGTCTACTTTATGCTGAACATATAAGTTCTTGTATACTTGCTCTCGTTCAATATTACGCTTGGCATCCCATTTTTTCAGTAGTACGTTCAGTCCTTCTTCGTAAAGATCTGAACGATTTGAGGGAAAGTCTGCTGATTCTTCAAACATCAAACATAGCAGTGTCAGCAGCAACGGGTTAGTCGCTAGCTCTTGAATCTGGGGATTCTGTTTAAGGTTTTGAACCAGTTTGTTATGCTTAGTTGAATGTTTAGCAGTAAACCAATTATTGATAAAGGTTGCAATTTGTGAACTATCAAAATCAGCAATTTCTACTTCTGTAAACTGCTCAAATGTATATTCACGCGTTGCAATTCTACAAGTAAGTACAAAGTGATTGGAGTGAAACTTCGAGCTAAAATTGCGAATTTCTTGCACAACTCGATATTCATCTATTTCTCGGACTTCATCGAGTCCATCAAGTAAAACAAGTGCTTTACCCTGGCTTAATACTTGTTGAACAAATGCAGTATCGCTAACGCCGTAATTAGCAAATTCCGAGAGAATAAATTCAAGTAGGCTTGGGTAGTGTTGGATTTCTGCAAAGTCCTTGAGTGTAATAAAAATTGGAACTAAATTTGCCTGAAACTCGCCCAAACTGCATTGAATTGCAATATGCTTCAAAAAAGTTGTTTTGCCTGCTCCTGGCTTACCCAAGACTACTAACTTCGAGTAGTTTTTGACGGCTTCTAACCCTAACACTCGCTCTTGAACAATTGTACCTAAACCCGGACGGTCAAACTCATCTGAAGTACAAACTTTGACTAGTTCCGCAACTTCTAGGCGTCGTCGCCCACTAATTTTCTCCAAAATGTTGACATTAGTGTAAAGCTCATGCAAATCAATCGGCTGGGACATATCTAGCACGCGTATCATGCCACACTTTTGTTGAATACTGGCGTTTCCTTTCTGTCTCAACTCTTTAACTAAGGCATCAATATCATTATTGCCGTTATCTGTTTGCCTATCTTGTGTCGCTTGAGTATTTTTATCTAGCTCAGCAATTTCTTGCCAAGGTAGTTCTAGCTTTTGGCAAATATTATGAAAATTTTCCCTGCCGATCGCTTTACCTGCAAAAAAGTTCTGCACTGTGGCGCGAGATATGTTCAATTCAACTGCCAAATCAAGCTTGGTAGCAAACTTTAATACTGCTTTATTAGCTCTATTTAAGCCTTCTGGTAATGCTTTTAGCGATCGCTTTGCCCGTGCCACCATGCTGTAGTTAAAATTTTTACCTGATACTTTGGTACGTTTATGCCTACGGTGAGTATGTAACAGTTAATGTTTACACAGAAGTTATACTGCCAGAAAAGTTTTGGCATAGCAATATACCGTGAGCTAGGTTATATTTACACAGCTTTAAATATTGCTACTGTCAATTTTTTAATCAGCTATAATGAAATGTCGAATATCTCTTAAAAGGTAAGCAAGAAAGAAATTGTTACTGACAATTAACTAAGCTTAGAACTTATACTTACGCAGTTGAACTTGCCCCTAATTTCTCAAGGGCTAGGAGAAATTAAGATTTTAGGCATAAAAGGGCGTGACTCCTATAAATTACTCAAACCTCTATAATCTAGAATAAATTTTCAAGTTTTGGTGCTTGCTCCACTTAATAATTTAATTATTTTTGCTTATTCTTTTGCGTTAATCTGGATAATAGCGAAATCTACTGGACTTAACTGTAGAAGCTTTTCCCCCTGAGTTCGAGAAAGTAATGTTAGGAGTTGGAAGTCAATTTGATTAATAACGTATTTTGGAGAGATATGATATTTTTTATACTTAAAGTAAAATTAAGAATCAGCAAGGTTTTGCTTAAGTCTCTCTTATAAAGAGTTATCTTAACAGCGATGAGGGACAAGCCCTCGCCAAAGGCTAACGCATTCCCCCATAAGTTAGTGTCGTTCCCAAAGAGCCGCTAGAACTGAAATGCCACCCAAAATCACAAATCCTGTCGTATGGCAGCAGGCTGAACTACTGATGCAACCAGCGTTTATTCGAGTCATTGACCACATTGGCAAGCAGCTTGAAGCATCGGAATGGAAGGGAACTTACCAAGATGTGCTGATTTGGCCAGCGGAGACAACGGATGAAACTAAAGGAATTGTTACCCAGCTATTGCAACAACTAGAAACTACCTCTGTGGAGGATTTAGCTGAAATTGAACCAACGCTGCAACTATTACCGCATCCGTACCCAGGGTATCATTTATGTTTGCAGCATCAAGTGCAGGAAGTTAAAGTTGATTTGTGGGAACTTTGCTATCAAGTTTGTTTCCGCCACTACAGTCCCCGTCAATGCATCAGTCGGTGATGCAGTTGAAATTGATACTAGCCTGATTGATGAAACTGGAGATGTGGATTGGCAGCGTCTCGATGCCAAGGCAGGAGAGTTAGTTGAGCAGATGTTTGCTAACTTGGCAACTAATTGAATAGGCTTAATCACAAATATAGTAGAAATAAAATAATTGCATGACTCAGCAATTGCAAGACGTTCAGGCAGCGATTGGGGCAACGTTTGAGGGGACATCAAGAGTAGCCGTTAGTTTCGGCAATGACTTAGATGCGATTAGGGCAGCACGGGAGCAAGTTGCTTTATGCGATTACTCTCACTGGGGTCGGATTTTAGTTTCAGGTAGCGATCGCCTCCGCTTTTACACAACCAAAGTACCAACGATTTCCAGCAACTCAAGCCCGGTCAAGGCTGTGACACCGTTTTTGTTACTTCCACTGCCCGCACAATTGACCTGACTACGGCTTATGTTACTGAAGATGCAGTGCTGCTAATTGTTTCACCGGATCGCCGTCAGTATTTAATGGATTGGCTTGACCGTTACATCTTTTTTGCTGATCAAGTGGAATTAACAGATTTAACTACTGAGACAGCAACTTTTAGCTTGATTGGACCAAAGAGTGATGTCCTTTTAGAACAACTTGGTGCTGGGACAATTAGTGGTCAACCATACGCCACTCATCAGTTGGTGCAGTTAAAAGATATAGAAATCCGTGTCGCTGTTGGTAGTGGCTTGGCGATGCCTGGATACACCCTGATTATGCCAGCCGAGAACGCGGCGACAGTGTGGAGCAACCTTGTCCAAATCGGGGCAGTACCATTGGGCGATCGCGTCTGGGAACAACTGCGAATCCAACAAGGTCGTCCCGCCGCAGATCAGGAACTAACGGAAGATTATAATCCCCTAGAAGTTGGTCTTTTGCAAACTATTTCTTTTGAAAAAGGCTGCTATATCGGTCAAGAAACCATTGCTCGTTTAAACACTTACAAAGGAGTGAAGCAACATTTGTGGGGCATCCGCCTCAGCGCACCAGCCCAACCAGGAAGCGTAATTACACTAGGGGATGAAAAAATTGGCAAGCTTACTAGTTGCGTAGAAACTGAATCCGGTTCTTTTGGACTAGGCTACATTCGCACAAAAGCAGGTGGTGTAGGACTAAAGGTGCAGGTAGGGGAACGTGAAGCTGAAATTGTGGATGTGCCATTTTTAAATCACGTTTCCCAGTGAACTCCCTCCAGGTATTGTAAATAGAGAAAGGGCTACCTAAAGACCTCCAGCAGCGTGTCCCTTTCTAAATTGCCATCTCCATACTTTTCCATCATCTGGGTCTATTATTTCTGCAACCATTTCCATGCCGCATTTTTGAAGAACTTTGGTTGATGCATTAAACTCAGGGAGTGTGTGCCCCCAAACGGCATTAACACCTGCAATATTAATTGCATTATTTATTAATGTTGATGCAGCTTCAGTTGCATATCCTTTGCCTCGATAAGCAGGCGCTATTCCGTATCCAATTTCAACAACCCCCTGGTAATCTGGAACTCCTTTGTACCCACCAATCCCAATCAGAGAGTTATCAGTTTTGTGCAGGATCATGTATGCCCACCACTCTTTTTGAACCAAGCCACTTCTTAGTTTTTCAAGTGAGTATTGGATGAAGCTAGGAGATTCTATATAACCATCAACTACTTCTACGCCAAAAGCACCTTTAAAGGCTGATGCCCCTGCTAATAATTTTTCCAGATGTTGAATACGGCATGGTTCTAGCAGAAGATGTTTAGTTTCCATAGAAATTCGCGTACCCCGTTGAATCTGACTAATCCCTCTTCACAAAGACGAATGCGGATGAAATCGGCGGTAAAGCATTGCTGCAACTGGTTGCCCACCTAACAAGTGACGTTTTACCACAGCTGGCACTTCATCGGGGTAAACGCGACTATACCAAACTTCTTCTGGCACAATCAATACCATTGGACCATTACCGCATTGTCCCAGGCAATTGCTGCCCACTACTTCAACTCCAGCAACTGGGTCTGCCTGGAACGCAGCTAGTACCCCCGCACCACCCTTCTTGCGGCAACTAGAGTTCTGACACACCAGTACCCGTCTGGCAGATTCTTCTCTTACTACCATTAGTTAAGCCGGCAAAAGTCCCTTTGCTGCTAGCCATTCCCGATTAAACAGCCGCGATTGGTAACGACCACCACTATCACAGAGGATAGTTACGATTGTATGACCTGAACCCAGTTGTTTTGCTAATGCTACTGCTGCTGCGACATTAATTCCTGTGGAACCACCAACAAATAGCCCTTCCTCTTTCAGCAGCCTGTAGACAACTCGTACACACTCCGGATCATCGATTTGAATTGCATCATCAATAGGAGCACCCTGCATATTTGCCGTGACGCGACTATTACCAATACCTTCTGTGATCGAGCTACCCGTGCTGTGAACTTCACCTGTCTTGATATAACTATAAAGTCCACTGCCCATTGGGTCAGCCAATATCGTTTTAATCGCGGGATTTTTTTCTTTGAGGTACATTGCTACACCAGCTAAAGTGCCACCAGTTCCTGTAGATGTTACCCAAGCATCAACTTTCCCGTCTGTCTGTTGCCAGATTTCTGCTCCAGTAGTTTCGTAATGCGATCGCCGATTTGCTAAATTATCAAATTGATTTGCCCAAATAGCATTCTCCATCTCCGAAGCAAGTCTGCCAGAAAGCTTCACATAATTATTTGGATCTTTGTATGGCACAGATGGAACAGTGCGAACTTCCGCTCCCAGTATCCGTAAAGCGTCTATCTTCTCTTGCGATTGGGTGTTAGGAATAACAATCAGGCATTTGTAGCCCTTGGCGTTGCAAATGTGTGCTAAACCAATTCCTGTATTGCCAGCTGTTCCTTCAACAACCGTACCTCCCGGCTTCAGCAGACCTTTTTCTTCTGCCTCTTGAATAATATAAAGTGCTGCACGATCTTTTACAGAACCACCAGGATTAAGAAACTCTGCTTTGCCCAAGATTTCGCACCCAGTCTCTTCGCTAAAGCTATTTAACCGAATTAGCGGCGTATTGCCAACCGTGCCGACAAATCCATTTTTAATATCCATTCCGATACCGTAAATTAATTCCCTATAAAAATTCTGGCTTATAAGTAAAACCACCTGATTGAACGTAAAATCTTTCAACACAGTTGGGGATTAGCAAGATTCGCCCCTTACCAAACTTTACTCATATTGAGAACAAACCCAGGTAGCACAACGCTACTAACTGCAATGGGATTTTCTAGACATTCTTCTGGCTGACCAGGACGATAAATATAAACTCGTTTGTGCTTGCGGTCAATTAACCAGCCTAGCTTTACTCCTGGCTCTCTGATGTATTCTTCCATTTTTTCTTGTAAAAGTCTTAGGTTGTCCGAGGGTGATCTAAGTTCAATTACAAAGTCTGGGCAGATAGGGGCAAATTTTTGCTGTTGTTCTAGTGATAGAGTGTTCCACCGTTCTAGCCTAATCCAAGAAGCATCAGGCGATCGTTCTGCACCTGTTGATAGAGTAAATCCAGTGCTAGAGGAAAAGGCAATGCCTGTTTCGTCTTCATCTGCCCAGTTCATCAACTGTTGAATTATCCTGGCATCTCGGTTGCCTGTCTCTGAACCAGTGGGAGGCATGATCGATATTTCTCTAAATTTATTCCGCTCAATGCGTAAATCGCTGTTGATTTGACAAAAATCAAAAAACTGATCGTCTGTCATTTGCATTGATGGCGGAATTTGCACAACCAAAGGAGATGAAAGCATGATTATTTCTTCAGCTACTACAAAGAGGTTCGCCTGTTTATCCGAGATTGCAGTTACCCTGATATTTAAACCCTTTATACTACCAGCTTAAAATATCTACATTAAGCGATCGCCCTTTTTTAAGATAGAAAAATCGCGGCTATCCATAGCAAAACTGCCGTAGGTAGTACACATTTGGATAGCCGCGAATTATAAATGGATAGATTCGTACCCTTCCCTTATTTATCGGGTTGGGGAGTCATCCGCAAGTAAGGTTTAAGTTCTGTATAACCTTTAGGGAATTTCTGCTTCAATTCTTCCGGGTCTTTAATTGAAGGAACTATTACACAGTCCTCACCTTCTATCCAGTTTGCTGGAGTTGCCACACTGTAGTTATCAGTTAGTTGTAAAGAATCAATTACCCGTAGAATTTCATCAAAGTTGCGCCCAGTGCTAGCGGGATAAGTAAACGTTAGCCGCAGTTTTTTGCTGGGGTCAATGATGAACACCGACCGAACCGTTAAAGTATTGTTGGCGTTGGGATGAATCATGTCATAAAGATCAGAAACCTTTTTATCAGGGTCTGCCAAAATCGGGTAGTTAAGACCGACACTTTGAGTTTCTTCAATATCCCCAACCCAGCCTTTGTGGGACTCCACGTCATCAACGCTAAGCGCTAGTGCCTTGACGTTACGCTTGTCAAATTCTGGCTTCAGACGCGCGACTTCACCTAATTCAGTGGTGCAAACCGGGGTGAAGTCCTTGGGGTGGGAGAACAGCACAACCCAGCTGTTGCCTGCCCAAGTGTAAAAATCAATTTCGCCTGCGGTGGAGGCTTGTTTAAAGTTGGGTACTGTGTCACCTAATCGAAGCGCCATAATCTTCCTATGCTAAAACCCATATTTTATCTACTTTGCGATCATGCCATAAAACCTTGTTTCTCCGTTCGGGCTTTAGCGGTTGTCAATAAAATTTAAACTCAGCACCTAATTGATCAGGATTTAGGAAGCGAGAAAACGCCCTTCTTTGACGCATTCATGATTCATTTCAGTAACGCCGGATTTGAATTTCAACTTGACAAGCTCAAGTGTGAGCCATTCTGCGTCTTAGAAACCTCAATTCGGGCTTGGAAGGCTTCTTTGAAATAGGGCATATGGGTAACGGTGAGAATACAGGCAAAATCAGCAGCGATCGCATTAATCGCTGCAATCAAGCGATCGCAACCTTCTTGATCTTGTGTGCCAAACCCTTCATCTATAATTAACAATTGCAGCGCCG
The DNA here is from genome assembly GCA_030446505.1 of Chroococcidiopsidaceae cyanobacterium YX2bin18. Classification (GTDB taxonomy): domain Bacteria; phylum Cyanobacteriota; class Cyanobacteriia; order Cyanobacteriales; family Chroococcidiopsidaceae; genus JAHHHE01. The sequence goes on from JAUJND010000002.1 coordinate 74,588, forward strand.
CACCAGATCTTTGCGCTAATAGTCTTGCTAACGCCAATCGAATTGCAAAATTAATCCGAAATGCTTCCCCACCAGAGTAAGTCTCATAAGGCCGAGTACCACGAGCATCGGCAATTAAAATATCTAGCGTGTCAATCATTTTCACAGCTTTTTTCGTTGATCGACCATTACGTCCGGCTTTTTGGGTAATAAATTGCACATGCAACTGATTAGCACTGAGTCGCGCTAATAAATGATTTGTTTCCGCTTCCAGTTGAGGCAGTACATTTTCAATCATTAACGCTTGGATGCCATTTTTACCGAACGCTTGGGCTAATTCCTGATAAATGCGATTTTGCCGCTTTGCTGATTGTAGTTGCTGCTGCTGTTGCTCGTACTGAACCTGAAGTGTCTCCAGCTGGTTGAACTGCTGTTGTAAACTACCTAATTGACTCAGTTGATCGTCTAGTTGTCGCCGTCGTTGCTGTAACTGCTGTTCTAAACTTTGAATTTCGGCAGTTGGATCTGGTGTTTCTGCTAGCTTTAGCGTCAAGGTTTCGATTTGAGCAGCGATTACTTGTCGTTCAACTGCTCTAGATTGCAGTGCTTGAGTTAAGTCTTGTGATCGCTCTTGTAACTGCGGATATTGCTGCTGTGCTGAAGATAGTTGTTGATAGCGTACCTGCCACGATTGAGTTTGCCGTAAACCGATACGCAGGGCGTTATGTTCTTCTGTGTCATAACCAATTTCAGCAATACGGCGATCTAGGCTAGCAATTTCTTTAGAGCATTCTGAATTCGTTTGTTGGTGCTCAATTTTAGTTTTTAAATCATCAATTTGGGCTTTGATTTCTGGTGTCCGTGCGGCAATTTGAGCTTGCCGCTTTTGGGCATCTTTAATTTGTCCTTGCCGAATTTCTGCCCACCGCCACCGTTCAATTTCGCTCCGGGCTAAGGCGTGATCTTGCTCGTTGTACTTAAGTTGTTGCAGTTGCCAGTCTAGCTGTCGCAGTTCTTCTTGCTGCTCTGGAGCGTAGTTACCACTTTGAAGTACTCGCTCTAATTGCTGCTTTTCTGCGGCAATTTGTTGTAATCGGTTTTGCACATCATCTGTAGCTGCTAGCTGTGCCACTAGTTGTCCTCGTTTTTCGCGTAAAGCATCATAGGGAGCTAATTGTTGAGATATTTCGCGATATTCTTGCCGCAGCACTTGAATTTCGCGTTCAGACACCGCCATTTGCTCCCGAACTACCCAGAATTGCTCTTGAATTTCCTTTTGTTCCACTTGGGTTTTTTCCACCACTCGCTGCCAGTGATGTTTATCTAGGGAGCGATCGCATAGTGGACAAATCGCATCAGGTATTGAGAGTAGCTGGATTTTTTGCTCTAGTTCTCCTAACTGTCTCTCATAATCGCGTTGATGAGCTTGCAGGCGTTCCATAAAGTGGCGGCGTTCCTGTCCTTTTTCCCTGACTCGTTCCAGGTAAACCCGCTTTTTCTCCAGTTGCTCAATTTGGATTGCGATATCCATTACTGCCTGTTGCAGTTGGGGTTGGCGTTGCTGTTGCGTTATCAGTTGGTTCTCCGAGGCAAGGACTTCTTCTAATCGCGCACCTATTCGAGTTTGGACGCGATCAAGCTGCATTTGCAGTGAGGCACGGTGTTGCAGCATCGGAGCCACCTGGAGTTGTAGCTGATCTAGCTGGGTAAGACGGGCGCGGACTGCGGACAGTTGTTTTAATCCCGCTTCTACTTCAGTTGATTTATCTAAAGTTTGTTGAATTTCTTGGGCTGCTGCTGCAAGGCTTCTAGTTGTCCTTGCGTATGTTGTAATTGCCGCTGAATTTCATTAATTTGCTGTGACAACTGCTGCTGCAAATGTTGTTTTTGAACTACAGCCGCAGAGTGTTGCTGAAATTTATCAGCAAAAGTTTCCTCCAGACAATGCAATCTTTGTAACTCAGTGTACCCAGCCTTAATTTCATTTTCTTCAGCCAAGATGTCTGCGATTGCTGATAGCTGAACGCTAACACTTGAGCGCTCTTGTTCCAAGCGATCGCCATCTTGAACTAGATTTTTGTGTTGCTGCCGCAGAAAACCTAGCTGTTGCTCCCAAGTTTGCTGCTGGTGCTGAATAACTTGCAAACTTTGCAGTTGGATGTTATCAAATGCTTGCTGTTGTTGTAGCTGGTTAACCTGGGTTTCTAGTTCCGCTCGTTGCGATCGCGTCACCTCACGTTGCTGCAACTGAGCTTGCATTGACTGCAAATTCCGCTCTAGTTGCTCTCCCTGCCCTTTAAAGGAGCGCGATAAGTCTTTCGCCCGTTCTTCTAACTGATCATACTGATTTAGTTTCAGCAACTCTGCCAGAATTTCTTTACGCTCAGTCGGGCGCTTAAGCATGAACTCATCCGCTTTACCTTGGCGCAGATACGCGGAATTGATAAAAGTATCATAATCCAGCTTGATGTGTTCTAAAATTAGCTGCTGTGTTGCCCTTACCCCGCGCTCTGTTAACGCCCGAAACCCAGTAGGTGTAGCAACTTGAAACTCCAAAGAACTACTTTGCCCTCTGTGGCGGGTACGAATAACCCGATAGTTGTGCTGGTTATTACTAAAAGTAAAATCAACCCTAACGTCTTTAGCTCCAGATTGAATCACGTCGTCTTCGGAGGCGGCACGGCTTTCACCCCAAACCGCCCAGGTAATAGCTTCTAGTAAAGAAGATTTACCTGCACCATTAGAACCACAGATGCAAGCAGTATGCAGCCCACTAAAATCAAGGGTTGCATCGCAGTAACTCAGAAAATTTTTCAGGATTAGTTGGACTGGAATCATTCACGCCTTAGCGTCATACACCTTATCTAGAAATAACAGTACATTTGCACTGTTGCCTAGTCTACTCACGTAAAAACAAGGATTTTAGCTCGCAAGCCTTTAGCTTTACGATTGTTAACAATATAACCCAACCCGCTGATGCATCTATTGCGGTTTAACCCCAATCAACAAAGCTAGTTCCAGCCATTTCCAATAGCAGTCCACATCTGTAAAGCCAATTTCTCTGAACCAAAGTAGTTGTGTCTCTACATCGAGAAGTTTATTTGATGGATCTTCTGGTTCATGAGCAATACCAATCGCCGCGCGAAAGCGCTCGTGTAAAGCTGGAGTTGGTGAGGCAACGTGTTCCAAATTGCAGAAAATACCACTCGGTTCCAGCAGATTGAAAATTTCAGTGTAAAGTAATCGCTGACGTTGATTAATCAGATGGTGAATCGCAAAGCTGGAAACAACCGCATCAAAAAAACCCAGATCAGGCAATGATTGCTCTAAGTTGTGTTCGATCACAGTTACGGTTGTGTCTCTAGCAAAGCGATTTCTGGCTCCCTCCAGCATGGTTGGTGAAAAGTCGAGGGCAATACTTTGGACGTGGGGACGCTCAATTTTAAGTAGCGCCAGCAAGCGTCCGTCTCCTGTTCCCAAATCGAGAATGCGCTTTACAGTTTTCGGGACGTGTTCTAGCAGTACGGCTTCCCCTTCAGTACGATGGGGGATTTGATCCGCTTTACCGAGATATTTTAAAGCGTGCTCCGCAGAAGTCCAAAGATTAGTTTGATTCATTTTGGGTAAATGATCAGTGCCTTCTCTACAATATCAGCAACTTGTTTTACGACATTTTGTGCTGATCAGAGTTTGTCGGCATTCGTTCTAGCGGTATTATGTAGTCTCAATTAAAACTGCTAAGTTCCAATCACACTTGCTATAGAAAAAGCTCCTGGGAGTCTTGCCGTGTTTCGACCCCAAGAGCTTTTTCGTTTAATCTCGTTCACCCCTCACTAAATAAAACTCTATGGCTTCTTACTTTGTAGAGGCTTGAGCCTAGTGACACTTTCTATAGTGTCATCTATGGTAAAGATCAATACAGCAATAAAAATCTGGCAGCTGTAAATGACAGCGATTGCAATTCGCACCCTAAATCTCAGTCGTAACTTTGGCAATGTTCAAGCAGTAGATAATTTATCACTCTTAATCCCAAAAGGAATTGTCTTTGGCTTTCTTGGTGCTAATGGTTCTGGCAAAACTACGACAATTCGGCTACTACTTGGTTTATTGGAGCCAACCAGTGGACGAGCGGAAGTGTTGGGCTTTGACACGCGATCGCACTCTGATAAAATTCGTCAATGTACAGGCGCTCTATTGGAACATCCAGGCCTTTACGAACGATTGAGCGCCGAGGATAATTTGGAATTTTACGGGCGGGTTTGGCGCTTACCACCAGCTAAAAGGCGATCACGCATCAAGGAATTACTCAATAATATGGGACTGTGGCACCGCCGTCATCAGAGTGTCGGCGGGTGGAGTCGCGGCATGAAGCAGAAATTAGCGGTAGCCCGTGCAATGTTGCATTCTCCGCCGTTAATCTTTCTAGATGAGCCAACAACAGGACTTGATCCAGTAGCAGCAGCAGCCTTACGCGATGAACTGCAAGAGATAGTAGCGCGTGAGGGAGTAACAGTGTTTTTGACTACACACAACCTTGTAGAAGCAGAGAAATTGTGCCAGCAAATTGGTGTTATTCGGCAGGGTAAACTACTAGCTGTCGGACATCCTGATGATTTACGCGCTTCTGCTGGTAGTCCTCGAATTGAAATAATTGGGCGTGGGTTTACACCAAAATTGCTAGATTGGGTGCGATCGCAACCCTTAGTATCCTCTGTCGACATAAATGGCAATCAGTTGCTGATTACTTTACTTAAACAGACAAGTGCCGCACCATTGGTTAGAGTACTCGTGCAAGCGGGTGTGGAGATAGAAGAAGTCCGCAAAGGAAGTGCCACTCTGGAGGAAGTTTTTTTAACTTTGATGGAAGTGCCGTGATTACGGATATTTGGACTGTGATCTGGAAAGAATGGCGAGAACTTTTATTTCAGCGCGGCAACCTGCGGGGAATTGTGCTGAGTTTACTGCCATCGATAGTGTTGTTTGGGATTATTTTGCCCTCCCAGATCGGGCGCTTTTGGGCAGAATCTGGATTGTCGTTGGGTTTATGGGGTTGGTTACCAATGCTCCCAGTTACAGTCGTGATTGCCGATGCTTTTGCTGGAGAGCGTGAGCGGCACACTTTAGAGACTCTACTGGCTAGCCCTCTATCAGAACAAGCGATTCTATTTGGTAAAGTCGGTGCAGTAGTTGGCTACGCTTGGGTGTTAACGCTGATTATCCTCTTGGTGGGATTAGTCACAGTCAATTTCGTTCACGGACATGGAAAACTGCTGCTTTACCCAGTAACTATCCTGCTGGGAGGTATGGTGTTAGCTCTGCTGACAGCAACGCTGCTTGCAACCATTGGCGTTATTGTGTCCTTGCGGAGTGCAACAGTAAAGCAGGCGGCTCAACAGCTAGCTTTTGCCTCAATAGCTTTAACTTGGATTCCACTTTTTGGTTTTGGCTTGCTGCCAACTAAATTGCAAGCAAGTCTGCTGGAATCAGTAAATAATGCTAATAATACACAGCTTTTCCTCATCAGCCTATTTGTTCTGGCTGTGGTTGATGTTGGGTTACTTTTGGCAGCAATGGCACGATTTAAGCGATCGCGTTTAATTCTCGATTAGTACCTAGCAAATAGAATTCATGGCTCAAACTAATCAAGTTTGCCTGCGAGGAGTTCAACTTAAAAATATTTTGGCACTATAAACTTGTCAACCCATTTAGGTAGCCTACATGACAACAAATCAAATTAGTGCCACACTTGACCAGACAAATCGGGATGCAGTGATGGCTGCTGTTGCCACAATTAAGGAAAAGCTGCCGTTTTTAATTGATTTAACAGCAGAACAGCGTAAATCCCTGCCCAAGATGGGAGATAAGAGTCGGGCGTTTGTCAGCAAGGCGTTGGAGGTGGCAACGCAGAACCCAGACTTTTTACCTCGGTCATTTGATCTAGAGGAAATGCGGCAAGATGTGGAGTTGTTTGAATCGCTGTATCCGATTTTGCTATCGCTGACGCAGTTACACGAATTGGTGGATGATACATGTATTGCAGTGGGCAGTGATGCCTATGCAGCGGCGTTGGTGGTCTACAACTTTGCCAAGGCAAGTGGAAAGGGTGCAGGCTTGGATGCGGTAGCCGATGAGATGGGGCGGAGGTTTGCGCGGAAGTCTCGGAATTTGGAGGCTCAAGGGACAACAGTGTAGAAAATAGCCTGGGGATTTCGCCTCACAGGTTGAAAGTTGCAGCTTGGAGCTTAGATTTTGGCGTACAAAGCTCGACATTTTGAGTTCTGAGCTGTATTTCTTGAGTTCTGAGGCTGAAGTTTTGAGTTCAGAAGTCAACATTTTGAGTTTGAGGTTGACGGTTGCAGATTTGAACTCAAATTAATCCGAGATAGGAAGTTTCAGTGCTTTTAGGACAGCCAGCTTAGGCATCCGTTGCCAACAATGCTTGAAATCGCTCATCTTCTCGAATACCATCAAAATCTGAGTCAGTTTTTGCCAATTTCCGATTTTCGCTGGGATTTAGCTCAATTGCCTGCTTAAGGTTTTCAACTGCCTGCTCAATCTTTCCTTGCAAAGCATAACAACAAGCTTTGTTGTAATATGCGCTGTCATAATCAGATACAAGTTTCAGGGTTCGATCATAGCTGGCGAGCGCTTCCTCATAGCAACCTAAATTCGCCAGTGCAATGCCTCGGTTGTACCAGGCGTTGTCATCATCTGGTTTAATTTTCAGTGCCTGGTCGTAACTAGCGAGCGCTTCCTCATAGCAACCTAAATTCCTCAGTGCAATGCCCCGGTTGTACCAGGCGTTGTCATCATCTGGTTTAATTTTCAGTGCCTGGTCGTAACTAACGAGCGCTTCCTCATAGCGACCTAAATTCCCCAGTGCAATGCCCCGGTTGTACCAGGCTGAGTTGTAGTCCGGTTTAATTTTTAGTGCCTGGTCAAAACTAGCAAGCGCCTCTTCATAGCGACCTAAATTCGCCAGTGCAATGCCCCGGTTGTTCCAGGCTTTATATTCATCTGGTTTAATTTTCAGTGCTTGGTCGTAACTAACGAGCGCTTCCTCATAGCGACCTAAATTCCTCAGTGCAATGCCCTGGTTGTACCAGGCGTTGTCATCATCTGGTTTAATTTTCAGTGCCTGGTCAAAACTAGCAAGCGCCTCTTCATAGCGACCTAAATTCGCCAGTGCAATGCCCCGGTTGTTCCAGGCTTTATATTCATCTGGTTTAATTTTCAGTGCTTGGTCAAAACTAGCGAGCGCCTCTTCATAGCGCCCTAAATCCCGTAGTGCATAGAAATCATCTGGATACACACCAGCTTGTGTCACTGGTTCTAATTTGGCATCGCGTTCGTCTTGTGGCAGATTCACTGCACCCAGAGCAATTAGCTGAGCTAAAATCCCTTCCATCACCTCATAGTCAGGAGTTGATACCTTAACTTCAGCAGTTGAAGTGCTTGCCGCTGCTCTCCTAGCTGGAAATTCAGTACCTGAAACTGCCGCCACTTTCCACAACTAAATCTAGAGCGCGGTTGATTAAATTAGAATCCAGTAAATGACCTTCTAACCGAACCGTGCGGCTTTCCACTGAGGGTTTAATTTTCAATGCTTGGTCATAACTAGCAACCGCCTCTTCATAGCGCCCTAAGTTCTCTAGTGCAATGCCCCTGTTAATCCAGGCATTGTCGTAGTCCGGTTTAATTTGCAGTGCTTTGTCAAAAATAGTGATCGCCTCTTCATAAAGACCTAAGTTGTACAGCCTCCGCCCAGATTGTTCCAGGCTTCATAGTCATCCGGTTTGATTTCCTGAGCTTTGTCGTAGCTTGCGATCGCTGCTGCGTATTCTTTTGCAGCATCAGGCAAACTTCTTAGTTCAAGCGGTTCTTGAATTGCCAGATTTTCTTGGTGTGCTTGGGGAGCTAAGGTGATGGATTTTTGCTCATCTTCCTCAAAAGACCGAGATGACTCTTGCCCTAAAATCTCTGGAAATTCAAATACTCCAGATCGCCAGTCAAAAAAGTCTGGGGCGCGTTGGATAAAATACTTTGAGCGCAAACAGCGGGACGATAAAAACGAAGCAGATATTGCTGAAGTGATCCCGAAAATTTTCCCTTTGTTGGTTTAAGTGACTCAGAATGCGAGGAACAGTGTCCAGTTTATAATAGTCACCCTGCCCTCCATATCCGGGCTGAATGTAAGGCTCTAATGACTTTTCAATTCCCTGAATAAACAGGATGTTAATCTCATCTCGGTCTGAGCGACTGGCAATAATCTCGTAGAGATTGTCAATTGCTCGATCTAGCTGGAGAACTGCAATTTTTTTCTGAAAAAGGTCTTGTTTGACCTAGTAATTAGATGGGTTGCTGTTGCTGGAGAGCATTGAATAAACAGAATGCCAAAGCCTTTTCTCCGCCGCAGCGATCGCGAGAAGCGACTGATATTGTGCTTCTGGATTAGCAGCTAAGTCTTTAGCAGACTGGGTTAGGCTCATAATTCACTGTCTCATGTCGAGGAGGCTTTTAACTTGAGCAAGTGCCTTCTGGAATTGCTCAATCTCTTCAATCAGCGGATGAACGTTGTACCAACGCTGAAGTTTTTTCTTTTCATCATAGTAGCGATATTCCAACAGGCAGCGATTCAGTAACAGTTGCAGATGCTGCTCATTGTTTTCTGCATATTTCAGAGAGCAAACTCTGGCTAGGATCTGCCACTGCTCTTCAAAGATTGTATTTCGGTAGGTGTCCCGCGTTTCTTCAATAGCTTTTTGCACTGCCTCAGAAGTGATAGGCAGTTCCTCCGTCCAGTCAATCGCTTTCTGGATCAACTGCATCAAGATTCGCATATGCCCCCCGCTCATCAGGCACAGTTGATTCAGAGTTTCAGCACTGTCAAACACTTGGGTATCTACAGACGTTGCCAAATCAGGATCAATTAACTTAATCCGTTTCGTAATTAACTCCCTAAACTTATCTATTCCGGCTGAATTAGTGCTGCCATCTCGATTTCGTACCATTACTAGAGGCAGCACATCGGGCTTGTCGTAAGTGTCTTCCAACCGAGTTGCCCGCCCGAGTAAACCATTGAAATCGGTACTGTGTAAATTACATGGCAGTCTAAGCCTCGCAATAGTTCGCTGCGGTTTAAGTAAATCTCGTCATAGTTGCTTGGCTCCCCTCCCGCTTCGTGTAAGCAATCCGGTCTAAGTTGTCTACAATGATTACCAGTCCCTGACAATCGGAGCGTAGAGATTTTTTAGCCTCTTTGATGAAATCGTTTAATGCTTCGATTAGCGAAGGTGTATTGGCATTAATTTTTTGACGCATCTCCCGACGCTTGTCTGGTATTGCCTTGAGATTTGTAGTGATTTTCGCAAACTGGGAGATTTGTCCCTCCAGACTCAACCCCTCAAACGAAAATTCTGTTAGTGCCAAGTCTTTTAGCGATTCCCAACGGGCTTTCATCCAGTTAAGTAACGGGTTGTGATTCTTAAGTTTGATTGCCTCTACTAAATGCCGGGTACAAGCAAACAGAATATCGGCATACTCTGCATCTTGAGGTTCAATGTCCTGATCATCTGCCGCAAAGTAAACAACAAAATATTTCTGCTGCTCTAGGTTCTCCCTCAACCACAACAGTTCTGTTGATTTGCCTCCCCTCGATATCCAGTGCAAAGCTGGCAGGTAGGCTCCTTGGAGCGAGTAATCCTTCGCCCTAACTCACGTAACACATCCCACCCCCCGCGTACTTCCTTGCAATCGACATACACCTCTTGTTTCGGCTGCTGAAAAGGCTCAAAGGAACTGTAAATTTCAGTTAACAAATCCTGGTTCATGAGTTGTCTCTAGTAGTACAGTCTTCACAGGCAGAGAGGAAAAAAGAGATGCAGGGCAAAGAGCTTAGAGATTTGCATCTTTGACGTTGGCATTGCTACAAAGGGCTGATTTGGAAATGAGAACTTTACCCAAATCTGACTCAAGCTGAAATTGGCGATCGCCCTTTCCAAAATTTTAGGCTTTAGCGGGATGAAGAGTGAACTAACTTCCCTTAGAACCTCACTGTTGAGGCTCCAAACTCGAAACTCCAACCTCTGAGTCTAGAACTCCGACTTCCCAACTCCAAACTCCGACATCTGAACTTGAAACTTCACCTTCAGAAGCCGAAACTTCGACCTCACAACTGGAAACCTCAACCTCAGAACTGCAACCACCAAGATCAGCAGGGCAATACCCCAGAAATTACCACTAGCCACTTGCTAGAAGCCTCGACTTACAGCTGGGCTACACAAACAAAGCCTGCTTGGTTGTGTAGCCCAGTACAGACGCAGAATGCTGCTACATTTCTATAGTTTGAGGGCTGTTGGGACATTGACACGCAATCTTTTAAACATGGCTTCCCGCGCTTGGGTAGCAAGAGTATCATCTAAGGGTGCAAGTGATATAGATTCTTGATACTTTTGCCTCAATGCCGTCTGAATTAGCCAATCGGCAATAAAGGGATTTTTTGGTAAAACGGGACCATGAGAATAAGTAGCGATCGCATTTTGATAAAATGCCCCTTCTGTCCCATCTTCACCATTATTCCCTAATCCTTGGATCACACGCCCCAGTGCTTCTACTTGTCCAAGCTGAGTACGTCCCCCATGATTTTCAAAGCCAATTACATAAGCTGGAGAACCTGTTATTGCTCTTAGTTCCTCTGCTAGTCGCTTTGCCGTGACTTCGATAACAAGATTACCAATACAGCGACGCGCATTCAAACCTGGATGTACTGAAACAAAATCAAATAACCCTAGTCCCTCAATCCGCAGTCCTACAGCAGGCTCATAATAGTGTCCTAATAGTTGAGGTGCGCCACAGGTAAACACGCCAGGAGTGCCAGTGTCAATCTTTTCACGCAGCGCTTCTGCCTTTGCACCCCGCAAATCGCGCATCACAATTTCTTGCTGGCGATCTTGTGCGCCACCACCGACTAATAAATCTACTGAGTGGATGTCAGCAATTGTAGAGTTTTGATCCAATGGCATTATCTGTACTTTGTAACCCCGCCACCTTAAGCGCTGTTGAATACAGATTACATTGCCGCGATCGCCATAGGTACTCATTAAGGTTGGATACAGCCAACCAATTGTTAGTTCAAGTTGTTCAGAATTCATAATTAAAGAATCTTACACTCGGTCAGCACTTCTCGTAGTGTAGTGCGTGAATGTAATGTGGATATGTTACGGAGGACTCGTGTTAAGGAAGGCTACACTAAAAGCAAGTCTAGAAACTGGTTGTGTAGTTATGCTATCTATCAAGTAACTGCTGCAGGAAGTACTATCCTTGCCAAATGAAGCATTGCAATAGACGGGGAAGTATTCTGATGAGCCAAGTTAACTATAATGCAATGTCTGATGCAGATTTGAAGCAGTATTTTCTCCAGCATCGTGAGGATACTGCTCTTCAGGCATACCTAAATAGGCTCAATGAGCGTCCACGCATGGTCATTACAACTCCAGATGACCCTGATTTTGATACCAAGATTCAAGCAGCAATCCGTCAACAGATACAAGCGAAACAGAGTGGTAAACCAGCAAGCTAAAACGTCCTTATAATAACTGAACTCAAGCGATCGCCCCAGCCGGAATACTTTGCATAACTTAGCTCCCTTTTACTCAATGAAAACGAAACGTGTGGAAGGGGATACGACTGATAGAAGAACCGTCGCATTCAATCTACCAAAATAGTGAATTTGACTAACAAGTTATAAGAGAAGAACCTCTATCTAGAGCAAGATATGAGCAGTAACCCAAATAAAGTAAAAATAGGAGGCTAAATCTGATGAAGATTGTATTTTATGAAACCAAACTATTTTACAAATGGGCTTTCAACTGTAGGACGTTGGCTAGCTACAACTCTGCTTTGTCTCTGCGCGATTACTTTTGTCTGGCAAGGTGCGTTTTTCTCGAATAACTCTGCAATAGCTGCTCCAGCAAAATTGATTGCAGCAGATGTCGGTGCTCAGGTTAAAGGGGCAGCCGATGAAGTTCGCGGGCGCTCTAAAGATCTGATCCGAGATACGCAAAATAAAGTTGAGGAAACTGCCAACAAAAATGCCGCCAAGGTTGATGAAGCAGACGACGAGGGTAGTGTCGTTGAGCGCAAAGCAAAGCGAGATAAGAATCGGATCGAGAAACGAGCTGAGGAAGATGCCAATCGGACTGAAAAAGCAGTAGACAAGTCAATGAATGCTGTTAAAGGTGCGGTTGATAACATTAAGGATGCTTTTAGCAAATAGAGAGTAGACCCTAACTTGAATAGTCAATGTACATTGGAACTAGTTGAACTTGAAAGGTCGATGTACATTGATTCGCTATTATGCTCAAATTAAATTTTCCTGCACACAATATTAAAGAATTTTACGCCCTGTTAGCACTTCTCTTACTTCTAACATAGCTGAATAAGTCGGCAAAATGTGTAGGGTTTCATCTTCTGGTGTGTGTTCCAAGGCAGTAGCGATCGCCTTTTTCAAATCTTCTTCCACAATTAACTGCAATCCGTTATCTCCCTGCTGGCTATAGCGTAGACGCAGCGCCATATCATAAACGCGATCGCCACTAACTACTAAAGTTCCGCCTCGTTCTACTAACTTTTCCGTGTCTACGTCCCAAATCCATGACACATCAGTGCCATCCGGTGTGCGATCGTTCAACACCAGCAGTTTCGTCTGTCCACCTACATCATTAACAGCACGAATTGTTTCATTCATCCCCACTGGGTTTTTAGATAACAAAATTCGTACCTTCTTACCGTTGAATTCTAATTCTTCAGCACGTCCAAAAGCAGCTTGGAAGTTGGCAATAGTATCACAGATAATAGCATCATCAACACCTAGTTGTTGAGCAGCTAGTACAGCTGCCAAGGTGTTGTACTTGTTGTACAACCCGATGAGAATTTGAGGATAGTCTTGGCTATTAATAGCTAATTTACCTTTATGAAAACCGCAGCTAGGACAGTGGTAATCACCTAAATGGGACAGGTAAACGCCCTGATATTCCAACCCATGTCCACAATTAGGACAGTAAATTGAGTCTACAGCGTGGGGAATTTCATCGAGATACTGTTCTGGCTCATTCAGCCCAAAAAATAGAACTTTTTGGGTCAGCTGTTGACCCATGTATGAGAGGGTAGGATCGTCGGCATTGGGAATTACTACGGTTTCTGATGGTAGAGTTGCGATTGTTTGTCCCCAACGCCGACTAATCGTATCTACTTCTCCGTACCTATCGAGTTGATCCCGAAACAAATTTAAGCACAAAATCAGTCGGGGTTGAATTGCTGGCAGTACGTTCGGTACTACATTCTCATCTACTTCTAGAATTGCGTAGTCAACAGCTAACTGTCCGATCAAATTAGCACTTTCCAGCAGCGCCGTGATCAACCCATTTTCTAAATTGGCTCCTGCGGTATTGTGTGCCACTTGCCAACCTTGGCGTTCCAGTATTGTGCTTAAAAGCAGGGAAGTGGTGGTTTTGCCATTTGTACCAGCAACTAGAATTACCCCGCGCTGAACTTGACTACTCAGTAGTTGCAACAACTGGGGTTGGATACGACTGGCAATTTCACCTGGTAGTACACTAGCCGCACCCAGTCGCAGCGATCGCACTATAAACGTCACTGTCTTTGCAGTTAATACAGCGAAGCCGAGTCGCAGCCTATCTAACACTTGAATTTCCTTTCCCACAGCTTCTCCTTGATATGCAACAGGCATTTCAAACTGCCTCAGAGCGTCTTTCAGCGGATCTTTTCATGCACTCATATTTTGCACCTTCCGGCGATATTTGCAATATTTTAGTTAAAGCTTACTTACGCCCACTTGGTAAAGCTCAGGGTTAGGAACTAAAGCTTGTGGGGTATCCGTATGTTCGCCAGCGGTTAAGAGGGGCTAAGGGAGAACTTCGAGAGCTAAACATAAGCAAACACCAAAAGCAGGGGATAAGATGCGATCGCGCCTATGGAGGCGGCTCTTGTTAAGTAGCGCGATCGCCTGAGTTAGTGGTGCGGCGCGATCACCCTAGAGTAATACCCGCTAGAACTACAAGCTTAGGGATAAATTGAGCTATATCGTTAGGTGCTGCCAAATTAGAGGGCGATCGCCTGAGTTAGGGATGGAATGCGATCGGCAGTTGGAGTCAGGTGAGTTAAGCAGTGCGCTCCTAAATGAAGCTCTCGAATGCCACACCGTACATTTACTGAGTAAAGAGCGTTGAAATGTCAAGGCAGGCGAAGTTTTCAGTAAAATCACGCTTGGATACACAACAGAGGTAGCGTTAAGGTTTTTTCGTAGTTAGCTTTTGTAAAGCTATGTTTTAAATTGCACTGTGAAGGCAGAAGCAGTAGAGGAGACGATACAAGACTAAGGAACAATTCTACCAGTTAGATAAAAGCCTCAGCAGCTACTCAATCTTCGTTTTGCCAGTCCTTTGTACAAATGCAATAGGCTAGCAATAAATTAAGGACTCTGACCATTATGGTAAATCACAGTCAAACCGAATTAGTGATTGAGGCAGGTAGAACAGAGAGCCAGTATTGGCAAGATTTGTGGCGCTACCGCGAGTTGTTCTACTTTCTGGCTTGGCGTGACATTCTGGTGCGTTACAAGCAGACTGCGATCGGTATTGCCTGGGCGCTAATTCGACCATTTTTGACGATGATTGTTTTCACAATTGTGTTTGGTCAGCTAGCGAAATTACCCTCCGAGGGTGTGCCTTATCCAATTTTAGTGTTTGCAGCAATGCTGCCTTGGCAATTTTTTGCGAATGCACTTTCTGAATGCAGTAATAGCTTGATTAGCAATGCCAATTTGATTTCTAAGGTTTACTTTCCGCGCTTAATTGTGCCTGGTAGTGCAGTGATTGTCAGTTTTGTAGATTTTATGATTTCTGGCATCATCCTGTTAGCACTAATGGCGTGGTACAACTTTGTACCCAGCTGGCGCATCCTGACGTTGCCGCTGTTTATTGTAATTGCGTTTGCGGCGGCAATGGGAGGGGGGCTGTGGTTGTCGGCGCTGAATGTGAAATACCGAGATTTTCGCTATATTGTGCCGTTTATTGTGCAGTTTGGTTTGTATATTTCTCCGGTTGGGTTTAGTAGCAGTATTGTGCCAGAGCAGTGGCGATTGCTCTATTCATTGAATCCAATTGTGGGTGTGATTGATGGTTTTCGCTGGGCGATTTTAGGTGGAGAAGCAAAACTCTACTGGCCAGGATTCACGCTGTCTGTCGGATTGGTGGTGCTGTTGTTTATCAGTGGTATCTGGTATTTTCGTCGCATGGAACGCTCGTTTGCAGACGTGATTTAGGAGAGAATCTAAATTCTGATTTAAAGAGGTAGGTTGAGGGTAAATCCAGGCAAAACGTTTTCGCCAGATAAGATGACTGGAAATCTCACAACTTCTACTGCGCGATCAGGATGGTAAATTTCCGCTTGCTCATCTTGAGGATTAATTAGCCAGCCTAAGCGCAAGCCACTTTTGATGTATTCCTGCATTTTTTCCTGTAGCGGTTGGAGTGAATCTGTGCGTGATCTTAGTTCAATGGCAAAATCAGGACAAATAGGGGGAAATCCTTCTTGTTCTTTTAGAGTAAGGTTTTCCCAACGATCTGAGTTGACCCAAGCTGCATCAGGGGCTCTATCTCCACCATTAGGTAGCTTAAAAATCGTTGAGGAACTGAAAACTTTACCCAGCCCTGTTTGGCGGTTCCACAGCCATAGCAAGCTAATTAGATCTGCTTCTCGGTTGCCGCTTCTACCTCCTACAGGTGGCATAATAACTAATTCTCCCTTAGCAGTCCGCTCCAACTGCAAGTCTCGATTGACCTGACACAAACGGTAGAATTGCTCATTTGTTAGGTTTACGGTTTCTAGATTGAGAACAACAGGCAACATTACTACTAATTAAAGTTTTACAGGATTGATATTGATAACTATTTTGACAAAGTAAAGCACTAATGTCTGAAACTGTTATTCGAGTTGAAAACCTAGGAAAGAAATACATCATTGGTCATCAGAAACAGGAGCGTTACACAGCGCTACGAGATGTGGTGGCTGAGGGAGCTAAGTCTTTTGGACAAAAGATGCGAAAGCCTTTTGGCAAAAGAATATCTAACCCAGATGTTGAAGAGTTTTGGGCGCTGAAGGATGTTTCGTTTGAGATAAAGAGGGGCGATCGCGTTGGCATTATCGGTCGCAATGGGGCAGGGAAATCGACTTTATTAAAGATACTGAGCCGGATTACTGAGCCTACAACTGGACGCATATCAATTAAAGGGCGAGTAGCCAGTTTATTAGAAGTAGGAACGGGCTTTCATCCAGAATTAACAGGTAGAGAAAACATATATCTCAACGGTGCTATCTTAGGAATGAGCAAAGCTGAGATCAAGCAGAAGTTTGATGAGATTGTCGCTTTTGCAGAGGTAGAGAAGTTTTTAGATACTCCAGTTAAGCACTATTCCTCTGGAATGTACGTCCGCCTTGCTTTTGCTGTAGCAGCGCACTTGGAGCCGGAGATTTTGGTGGTAGATGAAGTTTTAGCAGTAGGAGACGCAGCATTTCAGAAGAAGTGTTTGGGGAAAATGGAAGACATAGGCAAGGAGGGAAGAACAGTATTATTTGTAAGTCATAATATAGGTGCTATTAGTAGTCTGTGTAACCAAGGAATTCATCTCAAGTCTGGTCAAATTAATTTTCATGGTTCAATACAAAAAGTTACAAGCCATTATTTAACATCATTTCAAGATACTTATCGTTATCCTCCTGGTACTCTTTTAAAAGAGAAGATGTAGCTCTCGCATCCGAGCATTTTCAAATACTTGAAATTACTACACTAGATCAGAATTTCAACCTTAAAGCAGTTATTAAGACTTGGGATTATTTAAGAATTAGAATTCGTTACTATTCACCAAGAGAAATCATCAATGCTTCTGTAGTATTAGAAATTTCTACATCTTCTGGAAATAAAATAATTCAGTATTCGACTCGCCCTCTCAGTGGCTTAGACCTTAATTTCCCATTAGGAGAATCATACACTGACTGTGTTATTCCCTGCCTGCCATTAGCCTCTGGTGCTTACCTAATAAGTGTAGGGCTGGCAGTTCCAATGGTTGAATGGTTATGTTTTCTTCCAAACATAACCACCCTAGAAATAGGTGACAATGATGTTTATCAATCCAAGGTTCCGCCTAGTCAGGAAAGAACAATCTTAGCAATAAAACATTATTGGGAGTTTCCTGAAAAATGATTTTATTATGTCCTGCCTGTTCATCTACAAAAATAAAGTCTCATTCATCATATCGGCTTCGGCAAAAGAGTAATGATTACCTGGCTGTAGATTATCAGTTACTAATATGTAATAACTGTGGGCTTTGGTTTAAAGATAACATCCCTTCAGAGGAACTTCTAAAACTTCATTATGAAAGATTAGTTGCAGAAGTGAGTCCTTGGAATTACGCTAGTAGATTACCTCACGAGCAGAAACTAGATAATATTCTATCAACATTGCTAAATGATTCTAAAGTTTTAGATGTTGGTTGCTGGACAGGCAGACTGCTTTCTACACACTATCCAAGACTTAAGGTTTATGGCATTGAACCGAATTCTTCTGCTGCAAAAATTGCTCAGGAAAATGGCTTACACATTTTAGGATCTGAGGTAACAGAAAGTTTGTCTTCATTCGGTTCTTTCGATTGTATCACTATGGTTGATGTCTTTGAGCATCTGAGAGAACCAATGAAAATTCTAAACTGCTTACTTTCTGTTCTTTCACCTGGGGGTAGGCTACTTATTGTAACTGGACGAACAGATTGCTTCCCTGTTTGGTTAGCTGGCTCTAGCTACTGGTACTTTTTATGTCCTCAGCATCTTGTCTTTCTTAATAAGAGATTTTGCCACTGGTTTCAAGAAAATAAGCCAGAAATAAAAGTTAGTTATATGCCTATACGACATTTTGATTTTCAACTGCCTCGCTTCTTTTACGAACTAGCTTGGTTAGTGTGTTGGCGATTCCTCAGTCCACATAGCCCGATGCTAAAACCTGCTTTATATAAGTTACCTGGATTCAAAAGGTTTGAGCGGCTACGAGAACCAGTAATGTGTCATATGTGGAAAGATCATATATTGTTGGAAATAAAGAAGACACTGTAAAAATTTAGTATTAGTTAATAGCAAAGGAAGAATAAAAATATTGAATAAACATATGTTGTATGTCAGTAGTATCATACCAAAACAAGGGAGTGGTGGCTGGATAGTTATACAGCGTCACCTCGAACGCCTTGAAAAGGCTGGATGGAAAATCTCTCTTGTAGTTCCCCAGCAGTGTATTCAAGGGGTTGAATTTCCTAAATCCTGGGAAACTATTATTATGCCAATGCGAAAATGGTGGTGGCTGCCAATGAAGTCTTATTTACCAGGCTCATTGGAGCTAAGACTACTACATTGGCAGATTGAATGCAAACGTGTTTTGAAAGGTAGACAACCCAATGCTATTTTAACAATTCTGGGAGACAATTATGCACTTTTGGCAAGCCGTCTTTCTCAAGTAAGAAAGGTTCCACTTTCAATCATTATCCACGATGATTTAAAACTACGAGCGACAAGCCAGAAGGAGCGGGTAAAAATTGAAAAATATAATGAAATGATTTTAAAAAGCTCCTCAAGAGTATGGTTAGTTTCTCCTGAAATGAAGGATATATTTCCCTTAAGAAAAGCTGACAATGTTAGCGTATTACTACCAGTTCCAGAAGGAAATTACCTAAAATTTGTTAGCTGGAAGCCAGAATTTCAGTCTAGCCCTGTAGTCGCCCATGCTGGTAGTTTTTATCTTTTTCATGTTCCATATTTTCAAAAAATTGCTAATACCCTGAAAAAAATCAATGGGACTTTATTAATAGTTACTTCTAAAAATAATCCAGCTTTAACAGTTTTGTTAGAAAAATGTAATAACATCAAAATTCAAGAACCATTTGAAAAGAATCAGGATGTTTTAGATTTTCTGAGAGATTATGCAAGCTGTATGTTAGTTGCTTATCCATCTTGTTTAGACCAACATCCCTGGATAGCTACAAGCTTTCCAAGTCGTATGATCGAGTTTATGCACTTAGGCTTGCCCTTCTTGATTCTGGCTTCATCCAACACTGCATTAGCAAATTGGGCAGTCAGAAATAATTGGCACGGTTATCTAAGCAAGCTGGATGAAGCTTCTTTACTGAATTTTCTCAAAAAAATAACAGAGCAAGAAGCTTGGTCTGAAATGGCAGACCAATCCAAATATACTGCCGTTAATGAGTTTAATCCCGATCTAATCCAAGCTCAGTTTGAATCTGAGCTAGAGGTTTTATATTGAAATAGCTTTATGAAAATTTTGTTTATTATTCCAGAATATCCACCATCTTCAGGAGGTGGAATTTCTACTTTCTATCGCCATATGTTACCAGAATTATCCAAGTATGGACATAAGATTCATGTCCTGGTTGGTAGTGCCTTTACCAGCAAAAGAGCAGGGTATGAATTAGATGGCATAACTGTAGAATTTCTAGACTCTATTTTAGTCTCTGAAAACCTTGCCAAATTTGCTTGCTATCGTGCCATTCCAGAATTTCAACGTCATCTGGCGGCTGCCTGGACAGCTTGGGAGCAAGTCAAAGGTGGCAGAGGTTATGACCTTGTAGAAACGACTGACTGGGGGATGCTATTTGCTCCCTGGATTGCCTCAGCCGAAAGCCCACCCACCGTTGTACAACTCCACGGCAGCATTGGTCAAATTGATTTTTATGATCCTCAACCAGACAGCCAGTTGCAAGGCAGTTTAGTTCGCCTGTTAGAAGTTAGCTTGCTCTCAGTTGCAGACGAATTGCAAGCCTATAGCCAATCCAACGCACAGGCTTGGAGCCAATTGACTAGGAGAAATGTCACCTATATTCCACCTGCTTTACAGCCTTCCTTAAATCAAAGTTCAACAGTAAAATCTCCAAATGGTCTTGTAGTCGGGCGAATTCAGTATTGGAAAGGACCTACGATCCTTTGTGAAGCCCTGCGATTGCTAGGAGAAAAGGCACCCACACTGGATTGGGCAGGGCGAGACACAGGATATAAGGAGCCAATCACTTCGATGGCTGGCTATTTAGCACAGACCTACCCTGATATTTGGGGGAGCAAGGTTTATCCCCTCGGTGCTTTCTCACCGGAAGAAACTATCCAACTTCAGGCAAAGGCAGGATTCATGGTCATACCCTCCACCTGGGACGTGTTTAACTACACCTGTGCCGAAGGCATGGCGCAAGCTCAGACGGTGCTTTGTTCTCAAGGAGCAGGAGCCGCAGAGCTAATCGCGAATGGGATGAATGGGCTGACCTTTGCAGCAGACAATCCGCAGGCATTAGCAGAAAGCCTAGATAATCTGCTAAGTCTGAGTACAGTTGAGCGAGAACAAATGGGGAAAGCTGCTCAACGAACAATAAAAACCAAGCTTGCCCCTGCTCAAATTGTCCAACAGCGAATTGAAGCCTATGAAAAATTGCTGTGTCGTGGTAGGTTCCCAGTTCCCCCCGATCCTTGGCTGTTCGAGGCTGTCTCTCCTAGCCAGCCTTTAGAAAAACCACTTGCCTTTCTCAATCGCCTACCTTTACGAGAACTGAGTCACTACATTCTTGAGCGCAGTCTCAAAAAGTTTGTGAGTTAACCCTATGAATTCTTATTCTTTGGCACTTTGTATTCCTGCCTACAACGCTGCTGCGTACTTGCCACGACTGCTGAAGTCTGCCTTATCTCAAACAATTCCATTTGATGAAATTTGGGTTTATGACGATTGCAGCACAGATAATACAGGAGAAATTGCACGCCAATTTGGAGTGCATATTGATCGAGGAGATGTTAATCGTGGGTGTTCCCACGGCAAGAATATGTTGGCAGAGCAAACTACTTGCGAATGGGTTCATTTTCATGATGCCGATGATGCTCTGTATCCAAATTTTGTAGAACAAGCTCACAAGTGGATGCAGTTAGAAAATCCACCAGATGTGGTGCTGTTTGATTATGAATGGCGGCAGGACGAAACCAATGAAGTCATCGGTATTCGCAAGTTTAACGATGCTGAGTTACGACGAGATGCGATCGCCTACACCATTCAAGAGCAAATTAACCCATTTTGTGGGCTTTATCGCCGTTCTGCATATTGGCAAGCAGGTGGCTACGACACCGACCTACTGGTGCTTTATAACGAGGATGTTGCATTTCACTGCCATTTGGCACGAGCTGGTCTTAAATTTGCTGCCGATCCAACCGTCACACTCATTAATTATTGTCGTGCTAACTCAATGTCATCAGCAAATCAGATTAAATGTGCTAGAGCACAATATCATGTGATGAGAAAAGCTGCAGAAGCGCTCCAAGGTCGTTATACCCACGAGATTTCCTACAGACTTTGGGTAATTGCTGGAGTTTCTGCTTCCTATCTAGATTGGGAAAATGCTGATGCTTGTGTTTCCTTAGCTTTGTTACTTAATTGCAGGACTCCAAAAGTAACTAGCCTAATTTTCAAATTTATTTGCTACTGCAACCCTTATCTAGCAATTCGTATCCGGGAGTTCTTGCTGAGGATTGTGAAACCACAACTCCGAGCAAAGTTGAAGAAGACCCAGCCAATCTTGAGCAATTCTTTCAGCCACTAGCTATATATGAAGCCACTAGTTTCTATTCTCATCCCTTGCTACAACGCACAAGCGTGGTTAACTGAAACTCTAGAATCTGCACTAGCGCAAACATGGTCAAACAAAGAAATTATTGTTGTTGATGACGGCTCTAAAGACCACAGCCTTGTTGTAGCAAAGCAATTTGAACTGCATGGCATCAAGGTTATCACTCAGCAGAATAGAGGTGCTAGCGCTGCTAGAAATCGGGCGTTTCAAGAAGCTCAAGGAGATTTTATCCAGTATTTGGACGCTGACGATCTGCTTGCACCAGATAAAGTTGAGCGTCAAGTGCAACTTTTAGCAGGTGGAAATTCCGACTACGTGGCAGCGGGGGAATGGGCGAGATTCTACAAAAATCCCTCAGAAGCTGTGTTTACTCCCCAACCCCTCTGGGCAGATATGTCACCCGTTGAATGGCTGATCTGTACTTGGGAAGGAAACTGGATGATGCATCCAGCCGCTTGGTTAGTCCCACGCCAAATTGCTGAACAAGCTGGTTTTTGGAACGAAAGTCTATCTTTAAACGATGATGGCGAATACTTTTGCCGGGTTGTCCTTGCGAGTGCGGGAGTTAAGTTCTGCTGGGGTGCCAGAACCTACTACAGATCTGGCATCTCTAGCAGTCTGAGTGGCTCAAAATCCCGTAATGCTTTTGAATCAGCCTTACACACTCTAGAACTCAACACTAATAACCTGCTTGCCAGAGAAGACAGCCAACGAACTCGCCAGACTTGTGCAACGCAATTCCAGCGCTTCATTTACGAAGTCTATCCAGACTTGCCAAATCTTCGGCAACAGGCACAAGAGAAAGTCCAGCAACTCGGTGGGTCAGACGTGAAGCCCTACGGCGGTCCAATGTTTCAACTATTGTCTCGTACCGTGGGCTGGCAGCAGGCAAAACGCATCCAAAAATTGGTGCAGCGATATGGATACAACAAATGGGCTTTGGGCTGGAGACTAGCACGACAGATTCAGTAACTTGCGTTTTTCTATCAGAGTAGAGCAATTTCAAGAACTCGCGATCTGACATAAAACTACAGAAGAATTAATTAACATGAAGAAAATTAAAGGAAAAGTTTCTCAGCTTTTAGCTCAAACACCTTTACGCAACATTCCTGTCACTGTACAAACAGGGTTAGCCAAAGGAGCGCGTTGGACTCTTCTACCCCATTCGGCTTACTGGCGATGTAGCGGACATGAGCCAGATGTTGAAGCTGCTATTCGCCTTTATGGTTGTATTCGTGGTGCCACTTGTTGGGATTTGGGTACACACTTTGGTATCTACACGGTTGGTATGGCAATGGCTGTAGGTTCTGAAGGTCAAGTGGTCGGATTTGAGCCAGACCCTGTTTCCTTCAAGCGTTGTCAGTACCACGTACAGCAGAACTCACTCAGTTGGGTTAAACTCTTTAACGCAGCCGTCAGTGAAGTTGAAGGTTCAACCAGTCTGATTCTTAGTCACGTTGCTGGTAATTCTACCTCTCATTTAGCTTATGAAAGTGAAAATGCTGATGATGCACCTGCGAAAGTAACAGTATCTACTGTCGTACTCGACAAGTTAGTAGAGCGAGGTGAAATTCAACCTGCTCAATTTATCAAAATTGATATAGAAGGTCATGGCGCTAAAGCTCTAAAAGGTGCGCGTGAAACCATAGCCGCATACCACCCAACTATTGTGATGAGCTTTCATAGTGCGTGGGAAGTAGAAGATACTAGAAAACTGCTAGAGCCTATGGGCTATAAGTCATTTAATTGCGAAGGGCTAGAAATTGACTGGCCAGATAGCGATTTTGCAGGTACTGCTATTCTTCGTTGTTAATATTATCGCCTCATGGCAAAGATTCTCATCCTAATTGGTGGGCACCTATGTAATGCTCCTCGTCCTCAAAAAGAAGCAGAAACCCTGGCTAATGCAGGTCACAATGTAACTGTACGCGGCTTTTGGTTTGACCCAGAACTGGTCAAGCGCGATCGCCTCTTAATCGCTAATAAAAAATGGCGGTTTGAACCGATCATTGACTTTCAACCAACTCACCGCCTCAAAAATTGGAGCATCCGACTTGAAGGACGCATAGCCAGAGAACAATTTCAACGTTTTGGCATCTTCTCGCCAGGGTTACTGGGCTATGGGGCAAAGGCAATGCTAAAAATTGCCCGTCAAACTCGTGCTGACCTGACAATTGTGCATTCCGAAGCAGGGCTTTGGGTAGGCAATCAACTATTAGATGAAGGCTTCCGTGTAGGAGTAGACTTTGAAGATTGGTTTTCGGAAGACCTGTTACCTGAAGCCCGTGCTGTCCGACCAATTCCTCATCTGAAAGCGTTGGAGAGTCGGCTTGCCCGTGAATGTACCTACTGCCTCACAACTTCCCATGCTCTAGCTAAGGCTCTGGCTGAGGCTTACAAAGCACCGAAACCAATGGTTATATATAACGTATTTCCTTGGGCAGAGCGATCGCAAATCGATCACCAAAAGCGAGATCGCCGCAATCCCAACTTGCCATCCCTGCATTGGTTCTCCCAAACTATCGGACCAGGACGAGGACTGGAAACCCTGTTTCAGGCTCTACCTTACCTTACGTTTCCGGTAGAAATTCATCTACGGGGTAACTACCCTGAAAGTGCCCGTCAGTGGTTAGAACCGCTGGTTCCCTCTACATGGTGCGATCGCCTGTTCATTCATCCCACCGTCCCTAATGCCGAATTGCTATCTCGGATTGCTGAACATGATATCGGTCTAGCTTTAGAAATTCCCTATTGCTTGAATAAGGAATTCACTGCAAGCAACAAGCTTTTTCAATATCTCCAGGCGGGTCTAGCTGTCATTGCCACCGATACTATTGGTCAAGGGGAGATTTTATCCCAGTTGACTGCAATTGGTAGATTAATTTCCAGTAATGATCCGTTAGCACTTGCCCAAGCCTTAAAAGACTTAATTCAGACACCTAATAACTTGACCGCTACCAAAGCTGCCGCTCTCCAAGCAGTCGAAAAACAGTTGTGCTGGGAAAAACAAGCCGATAATCTTCTGCAAGTAGCTGAGCTTGCACTTAATGATAAATATTAATGGATTGACCCTATGTTTTTTAGAGATAAGCTTCGCAATTACCTTGCACGAAAACTAAGAGTACCAGAAATCCCCTTCGCATTAGAACGTCTGTGTGCAGTTGGCTTTCAACCCACTCAAATCTTTGATGTTGGCGCTTACCAAGGTGAATTTTCTCAGAATTTCTTAAGTATTTGGCCCAACGCAAAGGTAGCTTGTTTTGAAGCCCTAGAACATAAAGTTCTTCAACTTCAGCAGCTAGCCTCCCATAACTCAACTATGCAGGTATTTCCTGGATTATTAGGAGCAGAAGCACACGAGCAAGTGCCACTTCACCAGGCTGAAACGGCATCTTCAGTAATGGTTGAGCAGAGTAGCCAAAACTTTCCAGTAACATTCCATTCAATGCGAACCGTAGACTCAATTGTTCAAGAACATTTTGGCGATCGCAGCCCTGACCTTCTTAAGCTTGATGTCCAAGGTTACGAACTAGAAGTGCTTAAAGGCGCTGAAAAATCTCTTCCCCAAATCAAGCTAATCCTAGCAGAGGTGAATTTACTAGATATCCATCAGAACGTGCCTCTGCTTGCAAATATAATGGCGTGGCTGGATGCCCATGACTGGGTTGCTTACGACATTTGTGGTCTTACTCGCCGTCCTCTAGATCAAGCGCTCTGGCAAGCGGATTTTATCTTTGTGCCACGCAACAGTCCACTTCGTTCTGACAAACGCTGGACAGCCTGAAATGCGTATTTTACTTACTGCTGACCCTGAACTGCCAGTGCCACCAAAACTGTACGGTGGCATCGAACGCATCGTCAATTTATTAGTCACTGGACTACAATCCCGTGGTCATACAGTCGCACTGGTTGCCCACAGTGACTCAACTTCACCAGCTAATCAACGGTTTCCCTGGACTGGAAAACAGTCCCAAAACCAACTCGATGCTTTACGAAATACAGCTGCTCTATGGGCAGCTGTCCAGCAATTTCAACCTGACATAGTACATAGCTTTTCCCGCATTCTATATTTACTGCCGCTCCTGACTTCCCCCATACCCAAGGTGATGTCCTATCAGCGACAACCTAGTAGTCGTACTGTCAGCTGGGCAGCAAAACTAGCAGGGAGTTCCCTTACCTTCACCGGCTGTAGTGACCATATCTGTCGCCAGGGTCGAGCATCTGGTGGTATTTGGCAACCGATTCATAATTGTGTGGAATTGGAAAAATACACTTTTCAGCCCACTGTTGCTTCTGATGCTCCCTTAGTGTTCTTGAGCCGAGTAGAACGGATTAAAGGAGCGCACACCGCGATCGCAGCTGCTATCCAAACTGGACGCCGCCTTTTGATTGCTGGCAATTATGGCACCACGGGGGAAGAAGGACGCTACTGGCAAGAAGAAATTGTCCCTCATTTGGGACGGGATGGGATTGAGTACGTCGGTACCGTCAACGACAGCCAAAAAAATGCCTTGCTTGGTAAAGCTGCTGCCATGATTGTACCGATTGAATGGGAAGAACCCTTCGGCATTGTGTTTGCAGAGGCACTAGCTTGTGGTACGCCTGTGATTTCCTGTCCGTTGGGCGCTTTACCAGAGATTGTGCGTTTAGGGATTGACGGCTATCTGGTCAACAACCTTGAGGAAGCTTGCACCGCTATCCAAAACTTACCTCAAATAGACCGACAGAATTGCCGTCAACGTGCTGAGCAGTGTTTTTCAGCATTAGTGATTGTAGATAAGTATGAGCAACTGTACCATAGCCTCATTCCCAGAAATTTCAGGCACAGAAGTGTGGGTCAATTGATGACAAAACCATGAAGCCCTCGACTGCACCACCGTACATTCACTGAAGTAACTTGGCGGGAAGTTGAAGTCGTAGCAAATCTCTCAGTGTAATTGCGCTTGGAAACACAGTAGAAGTAGCGTTAAGTTTCTTTTGCACAACCTTTTGCAGAACGAATGTGACTTTTTGTAAAGAGATTCAAAAAGTTTGCTCCCTCCCTTTACCCCTAACCTGGTTACAACCCTTCGACTTTCCCACAAGCTAGGGATTTGTGAGCGGCTTTTTGGCAGTGCGATCGCCCCCCAAGGCATCTGCTGGGTGCAAACCAGAGCAGGCATTCCCTGGAAACTAGGATCTTGCCAACCCAACCCATAGGTGGATTGTTTATGGCAAACATGAAGGTGCACCATTCCTCGAATGGCTACAGAAATTTCTTCCCTGATGGCATTTAAGTGGATGTGCGATGCGAACAGTTTAAAAAAACTTTTAATCGATGCTGGTTTTTCTAATGTAACAAATCCTGCTTGCCACCAGGGAAGACTACTCCGACTGCTAGAAATAGAAAATCCTAGCAGGGTTGAAGGTGGAGCTGGCGTGATAGCCGAGGGCATAAAGCCTTGAATCATCGCGTTCTTATTGTCAGCCCGCACCTCCCCGCCCGTTAATGCTCCCGATCATCAACGAGTGCGGATGTCCTTGCCATACTTTCAAGAATTTGGGTGGCAACCTCATATTCTAACTGTCCGACCTGACTGCGTCGAAGGTGTTCACGAGACCCTTTTGGAGCAGACAGTACCAAATAACATAACCGTGATCCGCACGGGGGCGTTCCCAGTAAAACACACCAGCGCGTCGGACTGGGCAGCTTAAGTCTGCGGTGTTTACCGCATCTACTTAGAGCAGGTAATTCATGCCTAACCAAACAGAAATTTGATCTCCTCTTATTTCTCAACGACTGCATTTACAGTAATGGTTCTGGTCCAAGGTGGCGCAGTCGCTTTGAAATTCCTTACGTCCTTGACTTCCAAGACCCCTGGTTAAGCGACACAAGCGTCCAGGCTCTTCCAAGCCTCCTGGAGGTAAATTCAAGCGACGGTTTTTCTCAAGCCATAGCCAGAACTTGAACCTAACGCTATGCGTCAAGTCAGTCATGTAATCAGGGTGTTTCACCTGAATACCCTAAACCTTACTCAGCGGTATTCATGGTTGCGCCAAGACCAATTTACGGTTTTGCCCTTTAGTGCCCCTGAAAAAGACTTTGGCAGCTTCTCAAGGTGCAACAAAAAAATCTTTGAACCCCCATGACGGCAAGCAACACTGGGTTTATGTGGGGAGAGGTGGCGGTGATATGGCTTTGGCTCTATGAACTTTATTTCAGCACCAGTCAAATCGCAACCGACAGCCAGAAAGATGGCACTCAGTCAGGCTGCATTTTTGTTGGGCTACTCAGTTATGCTCCAGGAAATCTAGCCGTCAAAACAGTGGGAGCTGATTGTTCAGGAGTTGGGAATTGCTGACTTAGTAGAAGAACATCCCCATCGCATCGCTTATTTTGAGGCGCTGCAAATTTTAGTAGACAGTGATGCTATCCTGCTCATCGGCTCCGACGATCCTAGCTATACTGCATCCAACTCTATCCTTGTATTTTGGCTCGAAAACCAACTTTAGCCATTTTCCATCAGCAGAGTTCTGTAGTTGAAATCCTGCGTCGTTGTAATGCTGGTCGAGTGGCTACCTTCGATTCAAAAAATAATCCTGTGGATTTACAAAAGGATGTGAGTTTTCACCTCGATTGGCTACTATCTTCCCCCAAGGATATCAACCTGAGACCAACTGGTCAGAGTTTCAACCCTATACAGCTCGTGAGATGACCCGTCGGCAATGTGCCATCTTTGATAGGTGTCTTAATCTTACTAAGGGTGGATAAAAATTATGACTAGCAATTTAGAAATAATCTCAACAAATCAGTCAATTGCCGTCTACCAAGAACGGCGACAGTTACTAAAAACATTTTGGTTAGCCGTCATGGTTCTCTTTCTAGTGGAACTTTACACGGTGCAGACTGGCTCTCTATGGCTAGTATTTTCGGAGCAATTTTAATTGCTTTGCTGCCTTACCCTTCTTCATTTATCTGTGGTGTTCGGGAAAAAGCTTTAGGTATGCCAATTTTTCCAGTATTCGCCCTAACTTATCTGTGGACCTATGCTCTTCCATTAGTAAGTAACCACCCAAAAATTATTACTTACTTTCCAGAAGATATTTTTTGCTAGCGTCACGGTGGAGGTTTTCTATTATTAGGAACGTTCACTTGGTTCCAATTGTGAAGTCTACTCTGCTCCTCCTAAATCCTATCGCCTTCTTAAAAGCCAGTATAGCGACGGATTCTTCTTATTTATTCTGACTAGTGCCATTTTCTTTAATATGTCCTTTCTGGGCGGCTGGTTCGTTCTTGGTGGTGGAACCTTCGCTCTGCTTCGCGGCGCTATCTTAGGCTTAATGTTTTATCCGTTTTTGTTCTATCTTATCGCTGTGGTACTGGGGAGTTATCAGCAAATAAATCTAAGATATTCCTAGCTTTGCTAGCTTTATACATAATATCGAATGCAGCTTCCTTACTTTTGATTGGTGCATTATCAATAGTTTTACTAGCAACCATCGCTTTTATCGTAGGGGCTGGCAAGTGCCTGGTTACCTATCATTATCGTTTTAATTTGCCTCTTGCCACTGCATTACGGTAAAGGTGAAATGCGGGCAAAATATTGGGAAAGCTACCAAACGCACTTCGTACAACCTTGGGAATATCCAGCTTGGTATGCTGAATGGATAGGTTATTCCTTTGATTACTTGAAGGCAACTGGCTCCCAAAAAGCAGAAAAGCAATCGTTTTTAGAGAGATCAAGTTTAATACATTTGCTATTAATGTCTCAGGTAAGAACGCCTAGAGATGTGTCATATTTATCTGGAGCAACCTATACTATTATTCCTGATTTATTGGTTCCTCGCTTCTTAAATCCTAATAAGATTCGTAGCCATGAAGGTACGTATTTATTAAATATTCATTATGGATTGCAAACTCGAAAGCTACTTTAACAACCACAATTGGTTGGGGATTACTAAACGAGGCTTATGCCAATTTTGGGCTTGCAGGTTGTGCTGGGCTTGCCATTATTTTAGGGACAGGTTATGGACAGGCTACGCGCTGGAGCATGAACACCCCAGTGGTCTCCTCCCGCTCCCTTTTTGCTGTGCTTCTAATGGGCTTTGCTTTCCAGAGTGAATTTAGTGCAGGTGTTTACGTTGCTGCCCTTTTTCAATCTCTCGTGCCTCTGGGTGTAATTATTTTTGTCTTTATGAAAGTTCACAGGAATGGAGAAATTATATCCAGTTACTATAACTAGCGTTTTTTTCGTCACTTCTTTAATGAATCAAATTATTAGATGAAAAAACTGGCAATTATTACATCTCATCCTATTCAGTATTATGCTCCTTGGTTTCGGTATCTGGCTGACGCAACTGATTTTTCAATTAAGGTGTTTTATCTCTGGGATTTTGGTGTCAGCCAACAGGTGGATACTGGGTTTAAACAGCCCATTCAGTGGGACATCCCACTGTTAACGGGATATGACTATGAATTTGTGCCAAATGTAAGTTCTAAGCCTGGTACTCACCACTTCTGGGGATTACGAAATCCATCGCTCTTGGAAAGAGTTAGCATTTACAAAGCCGGATGCTGTGCTCTTAATGAGTTATAACTATGCCAGTCTTTACAATTTCTCTGGCGCTGGAACCGCCGCCAAACACCGCTACTGTTTCGGGGTGACTCTCATAGGCTTTTGCCCAGAACTGGTGCGAAAGAATTGGCTCGTCGCAAGATTATCTCCTAATTTATCAACGCTTTTCAGCCTGTCTTTATGTTGGTAAAGCCAATTATGGTTACTTCCGCGATCATGGTGTTCCAGCCCAAAACTTATTTTTTACTCCCCATGCCGTAGACAACGATCGCTTCTTTGCTCACACCCAAGAAGCCAATCGCCAAGCAATACTTTGGAAGCAAGAAATGGGAATTCCGAAAACTGTGCAGTTATTTTGTTTGCTGGGAAATTTGAAGTAAAAAAACGACCAATAGATTTACTCCAAGCCTTTATAAAGGCAAATCTTCCTCAAGTATCCCTCCTGTTTGTAGGAGCTGGAGTTTTAGAAAAGGAATTGCGTTCCCAAGCATTAGCCCATCCACACATTTATTTTGCTTCCTTCCAAAACCAGACGTTGATGCCACGTACCTATGCAATAGCTGATTTAGTAGTTTTGCTAGCTAGTGGCTCCTCGGAGACTTGGGGATTAGCAATTAATGAAGCTATGTGTGTATGTCCCGCCCTGTGATTGTTAGTAATCATGTTGGCTGTGCTGCTGACTTGGTTCATCCTTATAAAAATGGATTAATTTTCTCTGCTGGTGATGTGTCTGCTCTTGCTGCTTGTTTACAAGAAGCTTTCTCGAACAGAGAGTGTTTAAAAGAGTGGGGAGAAGAAAGTCGAAAAATAGTAAATAGCTATAGCTATAGCCAAACAACCCAGGGATTAAGAACAGCCTTACAACATATTGGGATTCTAAATTACCGTTAATTGTTATGAAAAACTTATTTGCCGAACCAAAATTCAATTCATTTGTGGTTGCCAAATTTATTTAATTTTAAAGGTGGATTCAAGTATATTCTGGTTTTTTCTTGGAAGCAATACAAAGTGTTTATTCTGAGATGAATTACCATGTTTTTCTGAAACATGATACTGATAATTCTGAAAATTTGTTCCATCGGAATAGAACTCATTTTCACTTTGCTGGAATTTTGCCTTTACCATTGCGGACTCCAAGTTTTGCTACCCAGATTATTAGCAGTGGGATCTGGCAACGCCCTAATTTAGTCATCTCAACTCATCTCAATTTCACCGTTGCTGCCTACTGGTTGAAACGATTAGTTGGGATTCCCTACTGGACAGTTGCTCATGGTGTGGAAGCTTGGAATATTCAGCGTCCAGCTTTGCAAACTGCGCTACAATATGCAGATCGAATTTTAGCTGTCAGTAGTTACACTCGCGATCGCCTGCTCAAAGCACAAAATCTTGACCCAGCAAAAATATCTCTGTTGCCCAACACCTTTGATACTAGTCGCTTTCAGATTAAACTAAAGCCGCAATACTTACTAAACCGTTATGGACTGACCGCGAAACAGCCGATTATCCTCACCGTTGCCAGATTAGACAGTATTGAGCGCTACAAAGGATATGACCAAATTCTGCAAGCTCTACCTGAGATTCGGCGTCAGGTTCCTACTATTCACTACCTTCTAGTTGGCAAGGGAAGCGATCGCCCCCGCATTGAAAAGTTGATCGCTCAACTTAATCTGCAAGAGTGTGTCACATTAACTGGATTTATTCCTGACGACGAACTTTGTGACCATTACAATATGTGCGATGTCTTTGCAATGCCGAGCAAATGCGAAGGTTTTGGCATTGTTTACCTAGAAGCATTAGCGTGTGGTAAACCCACGCTAGGAGGCAATCAAGATGGAGCAATTGACGCACTTTGTCACGGTGAACTGGGAGCTTTAGTTGACCCTGATGATATAGGAGCAATAGCCCAAACTCTGATTCAGATTGTGCAAGGTACTTATCCCCATCCCCTGATTTATCAACCTGAAGCCTTACGTCAAAAAGTTATTGATACTTTTGGATTCGAGCGCTTCAAACAAACGCTTGCCACTTATTTAGCGCCCTACTTGATGTCAAACCAGTCGGCGGAGACTCATTTTTAATGTGTGGCATTGCTGGAATCATCACGCCTAGTTCCTATCAAGATCATCTCGACATTCTGATTCAACGGATGCAAAACGCATTACAGCACCGTGGACCAGACGATCAGGGCGTCTATATTTCCAGAGATCGGCAAGCGGCGATCACCCATACCCGTCTTTCCATCCTTGACCTCAGCCCAGCTGGACACCAACCAATGTCCACTACCGATGGGCGCTACTGGATTACATTCAACGGCGAAATTTATAACTTCTGGGAATTGCGACGCACTCTTGTTTCCCAAGGAGAACAGTTCCATTCCCAAACAGACACCGAAGTCATCCTTAAGCTCTACCAGCGCACCGGTGCAGGCTGCGTGAATCACCTGCGGGGTATGTTTGCCTTCGCCATTTGGGATGACCTAGAAAAGACCTGCTTTCTAGCCCGTGATCCCTTAGGTATCAAACCCCTGTACTACTGGTTAGCTGGCTCAATGCTAGTTTTCGCCTCAGAACTTAAAAGCGTTCTGGCTACCGGACTACCTACCATCAGCCTGAGCCTAGAAGGGTTGTATGGCTACCTCGTCAGCGGTTCCGTTCCAGAACCGCACACCTTGATTGCAGGAATCCACTGTTTACCAGCTGGGCATTGGCTACATTGGCAAGCTGGTCATCTAACCCAGAGCCAATATTGGCAAATCAATTTCACGTCTGAAGCCAGTTCTATCCCAGAAGCTGCCCAGAAAGTGCGCTATGCTCTGATTGACTCGATTAAGCATCATTTTGTCAGTGATGTGCCAGTGGGTATTTTTCTCAGTGGGGGCATCGACTCCACCGCAATCGTTGCCTTATCCCGTCAAACTCAGACTCGTCAGCTACGCACCTACTCCATTGCTTTTGAGGAGCCTGACTGGGATGAAGGGGAGATTGCCCAAAAAGTTGCTGATACCTTTGGATGCGACCATACAGAATATAAAATGACGGCATCACTAGGTCGTGAACTATTCCCTCAATTCTTAGCTGCCATCGATCAGCCGAGTATCGATGGCTTCAATACCTTCTGTGTCTCTCAGATTGCCCGAAAAGATGGCACCAAAGTAGTTCTCTCTGGATTAGGCGGGGATGAGCTATTCGGAGGATACCAGTCTTTTCAGAAAGTCCCGCAGATGGTGCGCTTGGGCAAGCGGTTCCAAGCACTTCAGCCAATCAGCACCGCCGTTGGTATGGGATTAGAGTATTGGGGAAAATCGCCACGAGTCAAGCGCCTGGGCGATTTCTTACAGCAAATCCCAAGTTCGGCTGTCGCTTACCGTAGTTTTCGGGGTATTTTCTCTCACTGGGAAGCCTGTGCGATCGCCAAGCGATATCTCCCAGATAGGATGTCCCCAATGCGCGGTAGCGGCAACTCCTCCCCCAATCTACCTTCCCTAGAAGACGAAGTGAGCCTGCTAGAAATTAGCTGCTATATGCACAATCAGTTGCTGCGAGATAGCGATGTCATGAGCATGGCTTGTGGACTGGAAGTGCGGGTGCCTTTTGTAGATCGCGTTTTAATTGAAGCGATCGCAGGCATTCCTAGCAATATTCGTCTTGCTCCCGGAAAGCAGCTGTTGATTCAAGCCGTTCCTGAATTGCCTAGCTGGGTTGTCAATCGTCCGAAACGGGGGTTCTCTTTCCCCTTTGAACAATGGATGACAGGAGAATGGCGTGATTACTTGCCTGACGTTGATTGCGACACCAACATCCCGTTAAAGCCCTGGTATCGTCGCTGGAGCCTGAGCATCTTCCAATATTGGTGGGAGCAGGTTTCGACATGAAAGTGTTGCATATCATTCCCTCAGTTGCACCAGTGCGAGGTGGTCCCAGTCATGCCGTTTTGGCAATGGTCAAGGCATTGCGCTCTTGCGGTGTCGATGCTGAAATTGCAACAACGAACGACAATGGCCCTGATTTACTAAATGTACCCTTGCAGCAGCGCATCGAGTACGAGCAAGTACCCATTTGCTTCTTTCCTCGGTTTTCGCCAGGGATTGCCTCTATACGAGAATTTGCCTTTTCTAGCCACTTAACCAACTGGTTCTGGCAACACCTTCCTGAGTATGACCTGTTGCACATCCATGCAATTTTTTCCTATCCGTCCACAGCAGCAATGGCGATCGCCCGCCTTAGAGGTATCCCTTACATTGTTCGACCTCTAGGGCAGCTATGTGAATGGTCTTTGCAACAAAGTGCTCGTAAAAAGCAAATTTACCTGGTTCTAGTAGAACGCGCTAACCTCGATCACAGCAAAGCGCTTCACTTCACCTCTCAGCAAGAACAACAAGAAGTATCCAAACTACCTCTGAAGTCACCAAGTTTTATCCTCCCGCATGGTCTTTCTATACCTGTTCTCATCCCAGATGCTCGTCACCGACTGCGACAATTACTGCAAGTTCCCCAAGACGAACCTGTAATTTTATTCATGTCTCGCCTACACCCCAAAAAGGGCTTAGAATACCTCATTCCTGCTTTAGGGAAACTAGCACGACGCTTTACCTTCGTACTAGCAGGGAGTGGTTCTCCTGATTATGAAGCTGAGATTGACGAGCTTTTGGTTGCTGCTGGCATTCGCGATCCGACATATCGTTCTGGATTTGTCGCGGATGAAATGAAAGCTATATTTTTGCAAGGAGCGGATATATTTGCCCTAACTTCCCACTCGGAAAACTTTGGCGTTGCTGTCCTAGAGGCTTTAGCAGTAGGGCTACCTGTCCTTGTTACTCCTGGTGTTGCTTTGGCTTCTGTGGTTGAAGAGTATCAACTTGGCTATGTAGTAGAACTAGATGTGGCAGCGATCGCGTCTGACCTTCAACGTTGGCTGAATAATTCTCAACAAGCTAAAAAGATGGGCGATCGCGCTCATCAATTAATTCTTGAAAAATACACTTGGGATCGTATTGCTACCAGAATGATTCAGTTTTATCAGACTATCCTAGATGGTCAACCGCTTCAAGATCTGCCATGATTGACCACGATCGCTTGTTCAAAGAACTGCTCTCCACCTTCTTTGGGAGTTCATTGAGCTATTTTTTCCTGCTGTAGCTGCCTATCTGGAAACAGACTCCATCACATTTCTAGATAAAGAATTATTTACCGATGTCACTGCTGGAGAACGGCGTGAAGTCGATCTCGTTGTCAAAGCCCAGTTCAGAGGTCAAGACTCCTTCTTTTTAGTCCATGTTGAGCAACAATCCCAGCCACAAGCCGAGTTTGGGCGACGCATGTTCTCTTACTTTGCCCGGCTGCATGAGAAATATGCCTTACCCGTGTATCCAATTGTGGTCTTTTCTTTTGAGGTGCCTCAACGTTCAGAGCCAAATACCTATCGAGTAACATTTCCGGATAAAGTCGTTCTGGATTTTAACTATGCTGTCATCCAGCTAAACTGCCTCAATTGGCGAGAGTTTCTCCAACAACCGAATCCAGTAGCCGCAGCTTTAATGGCAAGGATGCAAATCCAGCCAGCAGATAGACCCAAAGTCAAAGCGGAATGTTTACGTCTACTGGTGACCCTGCATTTAGATCCAGCTCGAATGCAACTCATTTCTGGGTTTATTGATACCTATCTACGACTGAATGCAGCAGAGGAAAAGCTCTTTCAACAAGAGCTAAGTAAAATTGAATTGGTTGAACAGGAACAAATTATGGAAATCGTTACTAGTTGGATGGAGCAAGGAATTCAGCAGGGACTGTAACGAGGAAAAAAGAAGGCAAGCAAGAAGGCAAGCAAGAAGGCAAGCAAGAAGAGGCTCTGTTACTGATTCTGCGGCAACTTACTCGCCGTATCGGCACACTTGAGCCTGAGTTGCAAGAGCACATTCATAACCTATCGATTACCCAGTTAGAAGAATTGGCTGAAGCTCTATTGGACTTCTCGGCGATCGCAGATTTACAAACTTGGCTAAATTGCAACACCAAAATGTAAGCGATCACGCTCGTCAATTAATTCTTAAAAAATACACTTGGAATTGTATTGCCTCAAACCTGATTGAGGTATACACAGCCATCCTCAAGCGAGAGCCTATTCCTACTTTTTATTAACTGAGGTTCAACAAACCTATGGAAACGATTTCTAGCAATTACGAATATCGCTATGCAGGCAGTAATGTAGGACATCATCATGCTTATTTACTCTCTCCACTTCTGGAAATGTTCGCCCAAGAAACACTGTCCAGCCAGCAAAAGCCTCGTGTCCTGGATCTAGGTTGTGGCAATGGCAGTCTTAGCAACCTAATTGCAAAGCATGGTTATGAAGTCGTTGGAGTTGAGGAATCTGAAACAGGTTTTCAATCTGCTCGTCTTAGCTTTCCAGATTGCCACTTCATCCAGGCAAGTATTTACGATCTACCCTATACCGAGTTGGGAAATTCCTTTGATATTGTCATTTCATCTGAAGTGATTGAACACTTACTTTATCCCAGAGTTAGTAAGGGCTGCAAAAAAATGTTTGAAACCAAATGGTCGTTTAATTATAACCACTCCCTATCACGGCTACTTAAAAATATTGTCCTTGCTCTTTCTGGGAAGATGGATCAACATTTTACCGTTCTTTGGGATGGTGGTCATGTGAAATTCTTCTCTGTAGCAACAATGACTGCTCTACTAGAATCAGAAGGTTTGGCAAATCTTAAATTTAAGTTTGCCGGGAGAATTCTTTATCTTTGGAAATCGATGTTATGTTCTAGCTCTATAGTTCAGATTTGATATAAAAATTCATAGGACTATATCAATATCAATGCTTGAAGAAGTAACTCCTCTCATCCTCACTTTCAACGAAGCGCTCAATATAGACCGTACCCTACAGCACTTGACATGGGCAAAGACAATTGTAGTTATTGATAGCTACAGTACTGACGAAACAATAAAAATTTTGCAGTCTTATCCCCAAGTCCAGATATTTCAGCGGGAATTCGACACACACACCAATCAATGGAACTACGGACTACAGCAAGTAAAGACAGAGTGGGTGCTTTCACTAGATGCAGACTACTTATTAACTGACGACTTAATTTCTGAGCTAGATGCTTTACCAAAAGAGCCACTAGTAGATGGTTATCTAGTTAGGTTTAAATATTGTGTTTGGCAAGCCGCTTCGCGGCACATTGCTTCCACCTCGTGAAGTCCTCTTTAAAAGAGAAAAGCCGTTTATGTTGATGACGGACATACACAGTTGTTGCACGTAGATGGTCAGTCATGCATACTTTCATCCTATATTCATCATGATGATCGCAAACCCCTGAGCCGATGGCTATGGGCTCAAGACCGATATCTGCTCATTGAAGCAAAGAAACTATTAGAAACTCCTGCCAAGGAACTCAGTTTTGGCGATCGCATCCGAAGACAAAAAATTATTGCTCCCTTTATAATCCTGATCTATTGCTTAGTTTTCAAAGGAGGAATATTAGACGGGTGGGCTGGCTGGTATTACGCATTCCAGCGAATGCTAGCTGAAATTCTGCTTTCAATTCGTTTGATAGAAAGAGATATGTAGCATAAGTGTAGCAATCAGGAGGGATTTCTGGCTCTACTCTTAATTTTGGATATGTGATCACCTAACTGAAACTCCTCTAGCAAATTAGTAGAAAGCACGCTGATGAAAAATATTTATTACAGGCGCAAGAATTACCGTTTTTTCTGTTTGGCACGTGACTTGATATTAGTGCTGATCAGATGATTCCTATACGAAAGAGCGATCGCACCTGTCAGTTAATTTTTGAACCAAACACCTGAGAGCGTATTACCACCAGTAATGATTAAGATTTACAAGGCTATCCTAGACGACCGCCTGGTTCAACAACTGGCATGATTGACCACGACCGCTTGTTCAAAGAACTGCTTTCCTCGTTCTTTGGGAATTTATCGAACTTTTCTTTCCTACTGTAACCACTTATCTTGAACGAGACTCCATCACATTTCTAGACAAAGAACTGTTCACAGATGTAACTTCAGGAGAGCGCCGTGAAGCCGACCTCGTAGTTAAAGCCCGTTTTAGAGACCAAGATTCATTCTTCTTAATCCATTGCGAACATCAATCGCAACCCGAAGCCGATTTTGGGCGACGCATATTTCGCTACTTTGCTCGTCTGTACGAAAAATATGCCCTACCTGTATACCCAGTGGTTCTATTTTCTTACAATACGCCTCAGCGGACAGAAACAAGCTCTCATCAAATAGTATTTCCTGATAAGACTGTGCTGGAGTTCAACTATTCTGTAATTTAGCTCAATCGTCTTCATTGGAGGGACTTTCTCCGCCAGGAAATCCGATTGCGGCAGTTCTGATGGCAAAAATGCAGATCCAGCCAGAAGACAGACCCAAAGTAAAAATTAGAATGTTTGCGCTTGCTAGCTACTCTTTCACCTAGACGCGGCTAGAATGCAGCCTGGTTTCTGGCTTTTATTGATACCTACCTGCGCTTGAATCCACAAGAGGAACATCTGTTTCAGGCGGAACTGGGTAGATGGGACTAGTTGAGCAGGAGGAAGTTATGAGAATTGTTACTAGTTGGATGGAGCAGGGGCTGGAGCAAGGACTGCAACAAGGTAAAC
This sequence comes from Chroococcidiopsidaceae cyanobacterium YX2bin18, assembly GCA_030446505.1. GTDB lineage: Bacteria > Cyanobacteriota > Cyanobacteriia > Cyanobacteriales > Chroococcidiopsidaceae > JAHHHE01. The sequence goes on from JAUJND010000002.1 coordinate 113,491, forward strand.
AAGAAGGTAAACGAGAAGAGGCTCTATTACTTATCCTACGCCAGCTCAACCGCCGTGTCGGTGCAATTGATTCAAAAGTTGCACGAGCAGATTCGTAGCCTATCTATTTCTCAGTTAGAAGAGTTAGGTGAAGCCCTGTTAGATTTTTCAGCTCTATCTGATTTGAGGGCTTGGTTAGAATCACCAGGCAAGCTTATAGATGATTGAACGGCAATTCGGTGAGCAGAATAAAAAAGAAAAGTTGATGAAATTTCATCACAAACGTAAGAAATACCATTTTCTCTGTTTGACAACTGCCTTGTTGATGCTACTCAGCATTATTCCTATAAGACTAGCGATCGCCATTACCAAGCTCCCCTCCCCCATGCCATTCTCACCTTAGGCGGTGGTTCAGAGCGAGAAAAGTTTACTGCCCAATTTGCCCAAACGCATCCATCCCTAGAAATTTGGGTTTCTTCTGGCACACGCACCAACCAAGCACATGAGATTTTTTCAAGCCGCAGGTATTTCAAATACAAGGGTACATATCGACCGCCGTGCTGTTGATACCGTAACTAACTTCACCTCTTTAATCCAAGACTTTAAAAACCGACACTTTCAGCATCTCTACTTGATTACTTCCGATTTTCATATGGCTCGCTCAAAGGCGATCGCCACCTTCGTCCTTGGTAGCCAGAGCATTGCCTTTACTCCAGTCTCCATTCTATCAAACCAACCGTCTGAATCGTGGTTCCACATTCTGCGCGATAGTGGTCGTGCCATCCTCTAGATCGTTACAGGTCGCACCGGAGCCAGCCTTAATCCTCACAAAGACTTTACCTCAACAAGCGCTGCCGTTCAGTTAGGCGCTTATCACTATTCAACTGAAGCAGGCTGATAGTTGTTCGCCCTTCAATAGTCAACCCTACAAGCCTTGTTTCCTCACACTTGAAGTGTTCTTTCCAGTTTTGTGTACGTGGATTAAAGATAAAACTGAAGGCTCCTGTCAGCGGATCGAAAGAGCCTAGATCTGTACCTTTATGACGGTTACAGCGCCAGCAAGCAAGTGCCAAATTATCTGGCTCAGTAGTACCACCGTGCTTTTCTGGTATTACATGATCGACTTCGTGTGGGAAGAAAGCAACACCCGCAGGCAGTAGGCAATACTCACATCCGTGATTCGCTCGTTCTGTAACGAGGCGGCGAAGCGCAGTGGAGATATAGGTCGCACTCACAGGTATTAGTTAAGATAAGGCAGGCTACCAGCTTTGAGTAGGATCACTAAATGTTCGATCTGCTCACAATCTTCGCTCTACGCGCTCCGCAGATGTAAGTTCGCCAGAACGCTCGCGCGCTAGCAAAGTTCGCAGGCGCTCTTTATTTTCAGGTGTGGAACTGAAGGCTGCCATCTGTTGAGGTGTGGGATTCGTGGCAAGAAAATTGACGATATAACGGTAAATCTGGGGCTGGCACTGCTGGCTGTTGAAGGCTAAGAGCAAGTAACTCAGGAAGGCGATCGCCTATCTGTTGAAGCTGTTCAGACAGTTCTTCAGGTACTTCAAAGACAATTTTCGGCACGGTTGGGGGCCAGAGTAAATTCAACAATCATTGTATCGGTGATGGAAATGCTGTAGCCGACTCTGCCCTTAAATTTCGTGCGCGATCGCCTGATCCAGATTTAGTCAGGCAAGAGTATCAGGATCAACACCTAGCGATCTCAGCTTTTCAGCTAAACGTTCAGCTCGTTGCTGAGCAATTTCTTTCTCTTGCTTTTCTTGATCAGTGGCTTCCTCAGGCGTAGGAATAATGGTTGCCTTCAGCGTCAAAGTAGCGCAATTTCCTTTGTTCAAGACCTAGATAGAACCCAAGTAATTCACTCCAGCGCCAGCCTTGAGAGTTAGGAATAATTGCTTCATACTATACCCGATAAGTCGAAATCCTTCAAATTCAAGCTATCTGGTGAAACCAGAAATACTCTGTGTCCGAAAGCGATCTTGATAAAGCGATTTTTTTAGGTTTCTATCTGTTGTGGCAGTTGATTCTGAAAGCAGTTCAATAATTAAGTCAGGATACTTGCCATCCCCTCCTCCCAGATGACCCATGATTTTCGGGGATGCTTTGTTGTATTCTTAACTAGAAAAAAGTCTGGTCCTCTAAAGTCTTTGTTGCGAAGCTGTTGTCGGCTGAAGTAAATAGAGAGGTTAGCGCCACAAAAAAGTCAGTGCGGTCACGCCATAGCCATTCCAGACAACTAACTAGGAGCAGCAACTGTATATAGTGTAAGGAACTTTCCATTTCTGGCTCTTCGCTTAATAGCAGATTACCATCTGGCATCATTGCTTCTAGTTGTTGAGGTGTCAAAACCATCGGGTGCTACCTCATAAGCGTGTGATTTAATTATGGCACTGGGCAAAGATGGGTCTAGTTGAGCAGGAGAAAGCGAGGAATAATTAGGACTTATTGAATTGGAATAGATGAATATCTCGTCTCAAAAGTGCAAGGGATACCGTTTTTTCTGTTGGGCAAGTGCCTTGCTCTTAGCGCTGATCAGCATTATTCCTGTACGACTGGCGATCGCCTACCACCAAGCTCCCCTCCCCCAAGCTATCTTTACATTAGGCGGTGGTTCAGATCGAGAAAAGTTTACTGCCCAATTTGCCCAAATGCATCCATCCCTAGAAATTTGGGTTTCTTCTGGCACACCCCCCAAAACAGCACATGAGATTTTTCAATCCGCAGGTATCTCAAACACACGAGTACATATCGACCACCGTGCCGTTGATACTGTGACTAACTTCACCTCTTTAATCCAAGACTTTAAAAAACGGAACTTTCAGCATCTCTACTTGATTACCTCCGACTTTCACATACCACGAGCAAAGGCGATCGCTACCCTCGTCCTCGGTAGCCGTGGCATTGCCTTCACCCCTATTTCCATTCCATCAAACGCACCACCCGAATCCTGGCTCGACACCCTGCGTGACAGTGGTCGTGTCCTCCTTTGGCTCGTTACAGGCAAGACGGGAGCCAGCCTTAAACCTAAGCCATCAATATCATGCGCCTAGATAGCTACACTCTTGGTAGCTATACCCTGGCGCCCCCTGTGGAAACAAGCCCTTTGGTATTTTGTAGGAGATCCGCTGTTTCGCAGTCACTGGCTCCCCTTTTCTAAGTTAAAAGCTTGGATTCTATGCCGCTTTGGAGCAGAAGTAGGTCAACAGGTGCGAATTAAGCCTGGGGGTACGGGTGAAATTTCCTTGGCGGCTAACTATTGGTGATTATGTTTGGATTGGCGAAAATACCTGGCTCGATAACCTTGCTGCCATCACGATTGAGAGCCATGTCTGCCTATCTCAAGATGTTTATCTCTGCACTGGTAACCACGACTGGAGCCATCCTGATTTCAAGCTTATCCCTGCTACGATTCATATCGAACAGGGCAGCTGGATTGCGGCTCGTGCTGTGATTGGACCTGGAGTCACCGTGGGGCAAGGCGCTGTGCTGTGTTTGGGTAGTGTTAGCGGGCGATCGCTCCAACCCATGACGATTTACGCTGGTAACCCCGCCCAGCCTATTAAACAGCGATTAATATTACATCCCTTTTAATTGACATTTTGCGGCATTGTAAAGTTCTCCGTGAAACTTCCCTGAAATACACAAAATAAATGACAACTTTAGATATAAATGCAGCGAAGTTTTACAGGCGAAAAGATTTACAAAATCGTGTACCTCAAATGTACACCGTACATTTACTGAAAATTACACAAGCGGTCGTTTTAAGCCTAGCAAACTTCTCGGTAAAATTACCCTTGGATATATAGAAAAAATCAAGCAAAATTCGTTTGTAGCTCGGTTGTATCAAGCTGCTTGAAACGTTCACCGTCGGATAATTCTCATATTTAAAGCGAAGTTTTTAAGTTGAGAATTATTAACTTTTTAAAGTTTCTTCATTCCACACCAATTGCCCTACCAAAGAGTTGGGAAGTTTCATATGTTAGATAGATATGTGTCAGAGACTAATGTAAAAAGCTTAAATACAATCAAACAAAAAACACAAATAACGCCACACTTCAGTTCTTTTAAATTATCTGTTCTGACGCAATTTTACCCGCCTGACTATGCACCCACAGGGCAACTAATTGATGAGCTAGCTGCTCAATTAGCACGTCTCGGTGTCGATGTTCAAGTTTTTACAGGGCAGCCTGGATATGCCTTCCAAAAATCTTCGGCACCATGTAGGGAACGTTTAGACAAAATATTAATTCGGCGATCGCGCACTTCACAACTCTGGCCTGCTCGAATTCGCGGCAAAGCCATCAACGGATTAATATTTTTTCTGCGTTCTGCATTACATTTAATCAAGAGTTCTCAGCGCGGCGACATATTACTATTAACCAGCGCACCGCCTTTCTTGCCAATTCTGGGTTACCTGGCAAACTTATTGTTTGGTATACCCTATGTTTGTTTGCTTTATGATTTATACCCGGATGTAGTAGTTGAGCTAGAAGTAGTCCCTGAGAAAAACTGGTTAGTTAAGTCGTGGGATTGGCTCAATAAACAAGTTTGGAAACAGGCGCAAAGCGTCATTGTTCTCAGTTCCACAATGAAAGACAGAGTCCAAGCCAAATGCCCAGAGATTAGTGACAAAATTTCAGTCATCCATAACTGGGCTAATCCAGATTGGATTGTCCCCATTGCCAAGAAAAATAACTGGTTTGCTCACAAGTACAAATTGGTCAACACCTTTACTGTTATTTACTCCGGTAACATGGGTCGCTGCCATGAAATGGATACGATATTATCAGCGGCTAAGCAATTACAAAACGAACCGATTCAGTTTGTTTTCATTGGCGGGGGTGCAAAGCGCCAACCTTGTGTCGATCTAGTCAAGAACTTGGGCTTGCGTAATTGTCAATTCTTGCCCTACCAAGAAAAGCAGGATATTCCCTACTCACTAACAGCTTGTGACTTGTCCTTAGTGAGCATTAGTCCTGGGATGGAAGGAGTAGTTGCTCCTAGCAAGCTTTACGGCATTTTAGCGGCTGGTCGTCCCGTTGCTGCTATCTGTGAACCTCATTCATATTTACGCCAAATATTAACGCAGGCTAAGTGTGGTGCTGCCTTCAACAATGGAGATGCAACTGAGTTAGCTAAGTTTATTCGCCATCTCGCTACCGATCCACAGCTAGTTAAACAAATGGGCATTGCAGGGCGGCATTACCTCCAGTCCAATTTCACACCGGAAATTATTGCTAAACAGTACTTAAACTTACTGCGTCAAGGAGTAATCGCAGCCGAAAGACAACATAACCCCATAGGGATTCCTTTAACAAGTTTTGCTAACAGTAGCCTTGATGCAGATATTGAAAGTCAAGCTGTTGAGCCGTTGCTTTAAGCAGTCCAAGTAGATTCCCGTCCATCACCAGTGCTGATTATTAGCTAACTATGGAAGAGCAACAACGAACTCAGCAATTATTCTTTGAAAAGAATGGCAATGGCAAACAGCCGCAGCCAGCGCTCCCAGTCTATACAGCTCCCTTTCATACCTTTCCTGAGAGCAATAGAACCGACGAATGGGATTTGCAGCAGATTTTGGCTGTGGTGCGTCGCCGCGCGGTTGTAATTGGGAGTGTAGCGATCGCGATCTCCGCTAGCGTTGGGTTCTCAACCTTAACTCGTGAACCAATGTATCAAGGAAAGTTTCAACTTTTGGTTGAACCAGTAACAACTGAGAATAAGTTAGATGGGCTGGCTCAAATCCCAGGTACAGATGCTAATCTCCAAGAACAAGGCTTAGATTACGACACACAAATTCAGGTTTTGCAAAGTCATGAATTATTGGCTCCGATTATCAAACAACTGTCTACTCGCTACCCAGATGTTAGTTACACTTCACTGCTGGGACACCTGACGA
>JAUJND010000101.1 GCA_030446505.1 Chroococcidiopsidaceae cyanobacterium YX2bin18
GTTAAGGAATAGACTAGTTACTTATCAGGTCAACTTAGTTGTTGCATTGCACTTCAAGCGATCGCGGACTATCGCTTCAAGCCAGCAGCCTCTTGGCGGTAGGCTTGCAGGTCAATTTTAACTGCCTCAGCTTGCCATATTTTCTGGCAATACTCCTGAATCGTGCGGTCTGAAGAGAATTTCCCCATCCGCGCCGCGTTAAGAATTGACATTCGCGTCCAGTTTTCTTGATCTTGGTAAGCTTTAGCAACCTGCTCTTGGCAGTCAACGTAGGACTGGTAGTCTGCAAGATGTAGGTACTCGTCTTTGTGCAACAGCGATTCCACAATCGGCTTGAACAATTCCGGTTGCCCAGGGCAGAAGTAACCTGAATCAATGCGGTCAATTACTTGCCGCAGTTCCGCATTGGTATTGTAGTAGTCCCACGGGTTATATCCCTTAGACTTTAACGCGGCTACTTCTTGGGCAGTCAAACCAAAGAGGAAAAAGTTCTCAGATCCAACTTCTTCGCGGATCTCAACGTTGGCTCCGTCTAGCGTACCGATAGTCAAAGCTCCGTTCATGGCAAACTTCATATTGCCTGTGCCGGAGGCTTCCTTACCAGCTGTGGAAATTTGCTCCGAGAGATCAGCTGCTGGGTAAGCTAAATGACCCAGAGATACAGAGTAGTTTCCTAAAAACACGACTTTCAAACGATCACACACATCAGAGTCATTGTTCACCACGTCTGCAACTGAGTTGATCAATTTGACAATCAGTTTAGCCATGAAGTAGCCGGGTGCTGCTTTCCCGCCAAAAATGCAAGTTCGAGGCAGGATGTTGATATTTGGATTAGTTTTGATTCGGTTGTACAGCGTGATTACGTACAGCACATTCAGGAGTTGGCGCTTGTACTCATGAATCCGCTTTACCTGGATATCAAACAGCGAATCTGGATTCACAGCAATGCCGTTGTGACGTTGAATGTAATTCGTCAGTTTCTGTTTGTTTTGCTGCTTGATCCAGCGCCACTTAGAGCAAAACTCCGCATCCTCAACGAATGCTTCTAGCTGATTTAGATCCTCTAGTTGCTTAATCCAGTTGTTGCCGATTTTCTGAGTTATCAGCAAGGCGAGTTGAGGATTGCTCAACAACAGCCAACGGCGTGGGGTGACACCATTTGTTTTATTATTAAATTTGTTGGGCCACAGCTGATAAAAATCCCGCATCACCTTCTGCTGGAGCAGTTGTGTATGTAGCGCCGCCACACCATTAACAGCGTGGCTACCCACACAAGCCAAGTGCGCCATCCGCACGTACTTCTCTGCACCTTCCTCGATCAGCGATAGCCGCTCTAATAGAGCCTGATCGTTGGGATACTTAGCCCGAACGTCGTCGAGGAAATGGTGGTTAATTTCATAGATGATCTCCAAATGTCTAGGTAAGAGGCGACCGAATAAGCTCACTGACCAACGCTCTAGCGCTTCTGTCAGTAAGGTGTGGTTAGTGTAGGCGAAAGTGTTTTGGGTGATCTGCCACGCTTGGTTCCAATCTAGTTGATGCTCATCCACCAACAGCCGCATCAACTCCGCAACTCCGATAGACGGGTGAGTATCATTAAGCTGGATCGCTACCTTCTCAGGGAAGCAATCAAAGTTATCGTGGTTACGCAAGTAAAGGCGGATAATGTCTTGCAGGGAGCAAGAAACAAAGAAGTACTCCTGCTGGAGGCGAAGTTCCTGCCCTTGGGGTGTATTGTCGTGGGGGTAGAGAACTTTCGAGATATTTTCTGAGAAAGTCTTGTCGGCTACAGCACGGCTGTAGTCGCCTGCGTCGAAAATCTGGAAGTTGAATTCGTCGCTAGCTTTAGCACTCCACAGACGCAGTTTATTGACTGTGTTGTTGTCATACCCTACTACAGGCGTATCGTAAGGTGTACCAAATACCGTTCGCTCAGAGATCCACTGCACACGATAGTGACCATTTGCCTCGGTGTACGCTTCGGTGTGACCCCCGAACTTGACTTCGACCCGATACTCAGGGCGGGGGATTTACCAAGGATTGCCAAAACGTAGCCACTCGTCGCGGCGTTCGACTTGCCAGCCATTCTGAATTGATTGGTTAAAGATGCCAAACTCGTAGCGAATCCCGTAGCCAAGAGCAGGAATTTCCAAAGTTGCTAGGGAGTCCAAAAAACAAGCTGCTAACCGACCAAGACCTCCATTGCCCAAGCCTGGCTCTTCCTCCCGTTCTAGGAGATCATCAAGGTTGAGTCCGGACTCCGCAAGTGCTTGAGAGACTTGTTCGTAAAGACCCATGTTGATTAAATTGTTGCTCAACAGGCGACCAATTAAGAACTCTGCTGACAAGTAGTAAACAGTCTTAACATCTTTTTCGAGATAGGTTTCTGCCGTTCTGATGCGGCGGTGGAGTAAGCGATCGCGCACTGTATGAGCCAGAGCCATATAGTAGTCGTGGGGTGTAGCAAAGCACTCAGCCTTTCCTTGGACGTAATAAAGGTTATCTGCCAAGGCTCGCTTGAGGGTTTCTACCGACGTGCCTGTGCGGTCATCCTCCACCATAATATTGGTCTGCTCACTAGAAATGGATTGTTTTAGAGGAGCCGGATGCTTACCATTATGTTGCTCAAGGGATTCATACATAAGCCGAGTGTTCCTGATGAATACATTTTGTGATGGCGATCGCCCACCTCCACAGAAAAAGTGACAAGCCAGGTGATAAATTCCATTAGCTCCTTCACGTTCTCCTGAATGAGGCGCTCGTGCTGCACCTCTAAGTGTGGGATAGCTAGTTACAAAAGACTTGCTCTAAGTCTGGGTTCCACCTTACAGCTATTGTTTTGGAGAAAATGTACTGAAAGTTACCCCAGCAAAGGTTGCAAAGAGACTTTAGAATTAGTCCCATATTTTCTATAGGCTCAATATCTTAAAGCGGTGGATAGTAGGAATCGCGGTAAAGCATCTTCACTAAATCTGCGTCTTGCTCCAGCGCACCAGATTCTCTTAAATCAAAAAGCATTGACCGCTTATTTGTACGGCTCTCAACGGTTCTGCTTAATTGAGACAAGGGAATAACTAGACGTTAAACTTCTTAGCTAAACCTTTAAGCGATCGCATAATACTTGCTAATAACACTTGATTATCACTAGCACTTCCCATCAGTTGTGGGTAATCAGGCGTAATCCACACCTAGACTAAAAACAATACTCAATAACACTGTAGAGGACTTTCCGGCGGTCTAAATCCAGAGTATCAGAATCAAAGCCAGTGATATCCCCAGGTAGATTGAGTTAAATGGATTCATTGGAGTAGACCCTTAAAAAGGGCATTCATTAGGTGATCTGGAAATTATCTACCGCTTGCAGCCGCACACCTATAAATACCCTTAATAGCTAAAAAGTATTGTCTATTATAACTACTGTAGTGTTGAGTCGTAGAAGACAAATACTTTACCGTGGATTACATCTGGTACTTTGAGTCCAGTAACAGTTTCCGGCTTGACTTTCAGCGTTAAAAGTGCCTGCTCAAGTTTCACAGTCTTATTAGTGTTTGGTACTATAACACTAGTATTTTTTAGCACGTCTTGCAGCATCAGATGTTCTGCCTTAGTGTGTCCGGCGTGTAGGTCTTGAAAAAGCTGGACGTTTTGACCTTTTAACACTTCGTTAATATCTACAACCTCAATTCTGTTAAATTCAACAACATTATTTGCTACATCTTGGAGTGCTTTAAGTCTTTTGACTTCAACCTCTCTACTCTTACACGCTGCTATCAGCTCGTTATATGTAGCCTTAGCGTTATGAGCCTGCGATAGTCTCCTAGCCATCTGTGGTGTCGGTGCTGTCGTTACTGTAGAAGGTTTATTATTGATGGCGCTCAGGGGGCTTTGCTGATGCACTATTCCAGTAATTGGTATTTGATCTAGAACTCCAGGCGATCGCTGTAGCTTCTTTAACTGAGCCGCAAACTCTGGTTGGATGGGGATAGTTTTCACTTGACCATCTGTTAACATCACCGTTAACTGGTTGTCTTTAATATTTGTAATCCGCCCCTTGAACCCATAAAAAGGCTTTCCTTCCCTTGAAAGTGCTAAATCAGTGTCGGTGTCAAGGATAATTGCTGTACCCTGATACAGGCTGATTGAATTGAATATCTGCCGCGAGACGGGATAAATCTTGATGCTACCGTCAGCAAGCCGCACCTTGAGCGGTGTACCACTAAGAGATTCAATCACGCCAGTGACTTGTTTCCCACTCGTCCGTGTCTGTTGTGGATTCGTCACATTCGGGGTATCTGGTGCTGCCTGTGCCACAGCAACATTTGGCAGACCTAACATTAAAAAACCAGCACCCAGTAGCGAAGCTAGATATAACTTATTCTGCATACGTAATCTCCAGTTAGACCTTTTTAGACCTTTAAGCCTAGATAAAGTACGCAGCTTGATTCAAACTAGATTTCGACTCTTTAGATAACTTCACAGAATCAAACTAGGAGATAGTCTGCGATCGCCATCCTCAGTCATCCGCTTAATCGGCAGAATGTTGGAACACAAAGTAAAACTTCTCTAACAATAAGAACGTAGATTAATAGCTGATATCTTTACACTTTTTTCATACTTTTCTACCTCATTTTCACAGTTGCTTTATCCTAATTCCAAGTTTAATTAAGTAAACTATGTACATATACAGGCAATAACTAAGACTAAACTTTTTATTATTCAATTCAACGCTTCTAGAAATATCTTTCTAGAGGCGTTTTAACATTTTTAGGAGTTACGCAGTTGAATGTCATGCTGAACGCAGTGAAGCATCCCAGAGATTCTTCGCTACCGCTCAGAATGACATTACTGCGTCCAAGTGCGTAAGTCCTGATTTTATTAAGCTCCTTTTGGAGTCTCGTGCCATAAGTTAAAAATGATCAGGCATCCACGGTTCTGAACCGCCAAACAGTTGTGCTGCCGTTGATAAGGTAACGTTAGTAGCCTCAATTTGACCGAGCGCTTGAAGTTGATGGGGTGTGAACAGGCTTGTATACAAAGGTGCTAAGGCGCGAACATCCAACCTTAGCTCACCACGACCACCTTGAGTCACTTCTGCACAACCCTGGGATACCGTAAGAATGAAGCGTCCATTGTTTTGCGGCAATAGGTGATCTTTAACCTCTAAATGCAACTCGGTTTCTACTCCTAAAGGATAACCACGCAGCATCAGGGCTTTTGGAACATTTATTATTCTAAGAAACCACCTTTGTAGACGACTAACTTTGTAAGTTTGCTCTGGGAGAAAAGTTAGCAGAGGCTCTACTGCTGGACCAACCCAAAGTATATCGTTAGCTAAAGACCGATGGTTAGCAAAGAAATTCCACATAGAACGTCCTGCTGCTGGTGTCAAAATAACTAAGTCTTTAACCTTGAGGTTATATCCTCTTGGATCTGACTGTTGACTGAAAACAATGTAGCCTTCTGGTTTATGTTGTCCTAGCAAATATGCATAGACAGAATCCTCTGGCGGCTGAAGAACTCGTTTCCAAATGGCGCTATTACGATCTAAATTGCCGTTAGTTCTTTTTGCCCTTTGACAGTAGAGATCCTGAAAAACTTCTTGACAAGCGGGATCTACTTGATGAATTGGCAGATGGGTAGAGGCAATCAGGCTGCTTGTAGGAATTGAAAATTGGCAAGCGTTTCCAGCCTGCTCATATCCTACTTTTTGATAAAGGCGCTGAGTAGAAGCGTAAAGTGTTGAGAGAGGAATACCTCTTGCATATAACTCATGAAGTGTTGAGGTTATAAGTTTAGTAGCAGCTCCTATACCTCGACATTGCGGTGCGATTCCTAAAGCTGCAATACCTGCCATAGGTAAACTGCAACCTCCAAACCACTGACCCATATAGTAGATTCCCAGACCGCCAATTATCTGCCCGTTATGCCGGATTACACGGTAGTTTTCCAGACCAAGAAGACTAGAGGCAGGTCGCCATTTACTGATTTTAAAGTTAAAGCACTGCTGCAAAATTGTCCCAAGGTGTTGAGCTTCTTCAGCATCTGCAAGGGTGCCAAATTCTAGGTTAAGTGCCATTTTGGTTACCTTTTAAACTAGATGAATGTTAAGCAATAGGAACGAGTAGCACTTATAACCACACCCTTTGCTACTTCTTAATATCCACCAAGTCCGCCTCGACGCTTGGTTTCGCGTTCAGCCCAATGGAACAAGAAAAGACCCAAGACAAAATAAGCTACTCCATTGCCTAAAGCGATCGCAAACGCTATTGGATCAAGCATCTGTCCTCGTGCCATCAAATTACGCAGTAATCCTGCACCCGGCATCATCGGTAGCAGTAGCCCTAATAGCCGCAGTGAACCAGTCCAGGTTTCAGTCGGCACAGTTAGCAGAAACAATAAAGCAAATTGAAAAATGCCGAGCAACTGCTGGACTCGTTTCAACAACAGAGCCAATGAACCCATCATAAATGCTAAACCATAAGCACCTAGCAGCACTGTTAGCAGGGGAAGCAGCAAACTAGGGGGAAATGAAAGTTGACTTCTGGTTATGGTGATGATGAGTAGCAAAGTGCTTAAGATTAAAGTCAACTGCAACATCAAGCCAGCTAAAGCCCGGATCAAGAATACCTGGGGGGCGCTAAATGGTGAGAGGAAGAGTTGTTCCAAAGTTCCTGTTTGAGCTTCAAATTGCAGAGTTCCAGCAATATCAGTCATGATAAATATCACTAACGTCCAGAGGACATAGCCGACAATAATTGCATCTAGGCGATCGCCAAACTGTAAGTTAGGACCAGCGATGTAGCGAGCGCTGAGGAATAGTCCATAAAAAACTGCGGTAATGATGATCACACCGCCGATCGCCTCAGTTGGGTAACGAGTAAATTGAATCCAACTGCGCTTTAACTCTGCCAAGAATAACTCAAACATTGTTTCCCCGGACTAACTTTAAGAAAATTTCAGTCAGGTTAGCCTGATCTTTTTCCACCCGAACTAAGGGCAAAGGTTTAAGGACATCGAGTACTTGGTAAAGTATCTCTGGTCTTAAGTAAATAGTTTTTGCCTGCACTATGCCGCCTAAAGCCTCAATTTTGCTGACTCGGCTGGGATCAAGATTATTTTCCAATTCCAAAGTGTATGCTGTACCTGAAAACTGCCGGATTAATTCGCCGGTTGATTGTTCCGCAATAATTTCACCTTTATTAATTGCGACTCGATCTGAAAGTTCTTCCGCAATATTTAGTTGATGGGTAGTAGTAAAATTGCACATCCCTCGCTAGCAATTTCTCGAACTAGGGATTTTACATTCTCAGTTGCTTCGACATCTAAACCTAAAGTTGGCTCATCTAAAAGCAGCAGTTGAGGTTGGTGTACTAAGGCTACAGCGATCGCCAGCTCTGTTGCATCCCCCGCGAAAGAGTCTGAACCGTTGTGCGGCGTTTTGACAGCAGATCAAACCGCTCTAAAAGTTTCTTTGACCTCGCCGACGTGCCACTGGACACAGAAAGCCCCCGCAATACGCCGAAGTATTCCAAGTTTTCCGCTGGAGTCAGCCGCCAATAAAGGTTGCGGTTCCCTTCCAACACTGCACCCACCATTCGCAGCGCTTGGGAGTCACGGTGAGGGTTTCGCCCGGCAATTTTCACTCCACCCTGATCAGGTAAAATTAGTCCGGCAATCATTTTGATTGTTGTTGTCTTGCCTGCACCATTGGGACCTAAGAAAGCCAGCACCTCTTTAGCTGCCATCTGAAGGGATACGTCGCGTACGGCTTGAACGACTTTACCTTGATATCGGTAAGTCTTTCTGAGGTGATGTGCCTCAAGAGCTTTCATTAAATTTCCAATTAATTAATTTCTATGTTAAATGGCTTACTGGAGGAAAAGTAACTAGATGCAGCTACACAAACGAAGTCAACCTTCACGGACTAAGAATAAGACACTATCTCAAAACTATCTTGCTTATGAGCTAGGCTTCTGGTTCACTGTACCAGCAGTAAGCTTTCTTGCCTACGCCACAGATTTTTGAGATAGATTCTAAGGTGTTGAATGAAGCCTATTTGTTGAGCAAGTCCTGGGAATTTATATTGCATTAACATGAATAATTCAAAATAATTACACTAGCATTTCTGCTTAGAAATAGTCACGTTTAACGTTTGTGGTCAGCGGTTGCAACAACTTTGAACTTAGCACCATCGGCTTCTCCAGTCCACTGCCCAACAACCGTGGTGCAGTGGACGCTCACTGTATAGATTACGAAGATGAGCTACTCACGGTTTGGTTCCTTAACTGTAGCTAAACCCAACGTTTTCAGCATCTCTAGGTCGTTTACTACATCCCAATGCTCAGCGAACTGACCATTTTCAATTCTCATGATTTCAGCAGTTTTAATTACAACTTGCTTACCCGTCGGCGGAACACCTTGAAACTCACCTTGATGAGTACCACGCCACGTCACGAAAGCAAAGACTTGATCATCTTCAGCATAAAGATGATCAATGGTTGGCGCGGAAATCTGGGAAAGCCATAAAGAAGCCAGAAAATCGTTTTACTCCTTCAATTGGGCTTAATCCTTGTGCGATCGCCCATGCTGCAACCATTTGATTATGTTGAATGTAGTTCGGTGAGTAATTACGTTCGACAGATTCCAGATCATGCTGATAAAAAACTCTTCAAACGCTTTGCGGAAGAAAGCTTTGTTTGCGTCTTTGACTCCGTCGAACATCACTAGTGTTTGTCATATAACCTTCCCCTAGAACAGTTTCAGCTTAAGCCATACAACTTTAAACTCTTAACCCATCTCAGTCTTGTCTATTCTGGCGAAAGGTCTAATTTAGCGAAAGCTACAGGTTCGTTGTGTCCAATTTATTGGTTCACTAAATAACTGTATGGCAGGACAACGGACTTTGAAGGTTAATTACAATGAGTATGCTGCAAGCTTGCAGGTAACTCCCCTCCTTCCCTCAGTTATCTAGTCACCAAGCAGGCTGGCGGCATATTGAGCTCCAACACCACATCCAACCTGCGCTCCAGACCCTAAATTTCAACCTGTACAACATCTACTTGTAATTCATCTCCGCTCTGAAGTAGGAGTGGAGCGCAATTTAGGTGGGTCTTTTCAACGAGGGGACAACTTAGCAGGAGATATTACAATTATTCCTGCCAATTGTGACTATCAACTCACAACAACTCATGAAAGTGAAGTATTACTACTAACACTCGATCCTTACTGGGTAGCTCATTTAGCACATGAATTAATTGAGCCAACCCGTCTGGAAATAATGCCACATTTCCCAAAACCTGACCCGTTAATTCACGGTATTGGGCTAACACTTGATGCAGAACTCAAATCTGACGGTTCTGGAGATTCTTTTTATATAGAATCTCTCTGTAATGCTTTATCAATGCATTTAGTTAGGCGATATTCCTTGCAGCAGTATGCCATTCAAGATTTTTATGAAGGCTTACCTCGGCACAAGTTAAGTCAAGTTCTTGATTACATTCATGCTCATCTTGAGCAAGAAATTAGTGTAACGCATCTCTCGGCAATCGCAAATATGAGTCGTTATTATTTTGCCAGCCTCTTCAAACAGTCAATGGGGGTTTCTCCTTATCAGTATATTTTAATACAGCGAGTTGAACAAGCGAAGCGATTACTCAATCAGGAAGAGTTGTCTTTAGCTGATATTGCTTCAGTTTGCGGCTTTGCTAATCAGAGCCATTTCATTAGACGATTTCGACAACTGACAGGGGTAACACCCAAAGTCTATCGAGACGCAGTACGGGTTTAACCAAGAGCAAAATAATTAAGCAATTTCTATTGTGACTGGTTCGTAAATTCGAGAATGTGTTGTGTAGTGATTTGTGGTTGTTCTAGGTGAGGCACATGACCACATTCTTTGATCCAAATTAATTTACTGTGTGAAATTGCCCGTTTAAACTTGTTCGCATCAGCAATACCTAAAATGCGATCATACTCTCCCCACAAAATTAGTGTTGGCTGCTTAATTTGGTCAAGTTTATCTTTAAAAGAACTGTATCCACCACTTTTAGTAAAAGCAATCAAAGCTTGATCCCAACTGGGCATTTGTAAATGCATTGCGGCACACAATTGAGCATCAACAGAGGCGAGGCTTCTATTTTTGTAGGCAGTACGACTGATGCTAGCGCGGACTTTGGGATTACGCAAAAACTGGGCTGCTAAGTAGTCGAAGGGAGGAAACATAAATTTTCCCATTGCAGAACCAGCCGTAAAGCCAGCGCTATCAATCAATACTAGCTTTTTAACAACTTCAGGGTAAGTAAGAGTAAAATCTATTGCTGCCGCACCTCCCATCGAAGCACCCACTAAAATTACAGGTTGATTGATTAGAGTTTTCCAGAAATAGTAGAGATGCGTTTTGATTGTAGTTGGATTAAATGGAATCTCGATCCTGTCTGTGAAACCAAAACCCAAAAGATCAACCGCCCACGTTTCATTCTTGGCTGCAAGCAATGGTAGTAAGCGGCGAAACTCTAATACGGAACTGTCGAATCCGTGCAGTAATAATATCGGGGTTCCACCATTACCTTGATGGACGTAAGTTGTGGTGATCGCTTTTTTGTTTAAAGGAGTTGTGATCGCCTGCCGTTCAATGCTTCCGGCAAAGGCAATAGACGTAGGTTCTGTCAGTTGCTCAATTAATTTCGGGAGAAAACTAGCTTCCATAATCATACTTAGTGTACGCAACCCCTAACTCACTTATACTTTATGCCACAATCTGAATCCTCTTTCAGTTGCACCTCTAAAAAGGATATTTATAAACAAGAAAAAAGTAAGTTTTGCCCACTATCAAGACATAAAAATAACCCCTCCTTAGTTCTCCCCAAAATGTGGGATGAACCAGGAGGGATGTATTCTAGACTCTTTTCAAGATTATCGACAATAGGATTAATCGTTTCCAGTTACCGCATCTTCCAACTGCCTAACAGCCTTTTTTGTACCCGGATCAATTGGTTCGTCAAGATTGAGTTTTTCCTTGACTGCCTCAAATATATTCTTATTCGGATCTTTAGCGCTTTCCGCCGCCCTGTTAGTTACTTGCTTACCCTCATCAGCTAAAAGTTTAGCTGACTTTTCCGCATTTTCTTTGATTCTCTCAGCTTTAATCTCAGCCTGATTAGTATTTTAAACTTTGTTATTAGTATATAAAGGTGTAACTTTAAAAGCATGACATATTAACTATATACGGATTATAACAAAAGAAGAGATAACACACAATGATAGACTTAAAAAAAAAAAATAAAAAA
>JAUJND010000102.1 GCA_030446505.1 Chroococcidiopsidaceae cyanobacterium YX2bin18
TATACTTGTTAATAAATCTCCAATTGCACTTTTTACCTAAACAATAGAAGGACAAAATTCTCACTAAAAATACTTAATTATTAGCAAGCAACGAATGCCTCAGTAGACACTATCAAATTAGCTAATTGAGGTATGCAAAGAAAATTAATCAACTTTACTTGAAAAAGACAATAATTTAGTGGTTCAATTTAGATAATCTTAGTCAATTTTTACTGTGAGGGACGCCCCATGTCATCGTCTTTGGCAGAGCGTCTAAATGCAGAGCGACATCGCCGATTTGTTGGACGTAAACGTGAGCTTGATCTGTTTGAATCTGCGCTTGTTGCAACGGAATTACCTTTTCATGTACTGCACATTTTTGGACCTGGAGGCGTAGGTAAAACCAGCTTAATTGGGCAATTCGCTCAAATTTGTCAGCAACAGAACGTACAATTTATTTACGTTGATGCACGTAACATAGAACCAACTTCTGACTCATTTGTTAGCACCCTACAATTATTAATGGGTCTAAACAGCATCGATTCTCCGTTACAGGTGCTTGCTACCAAAGCAGAGCGTCATGTTATTTTACTTGATACATACGAAACCCTGGCACCACTAGATGAATGGCTACGCGAAAAATTCCTGCCACAATTGCCAGAAAATACTCTAATTGTAATCGCTGGTCGCTATCCACCCACATCCGCTTGGCGAACTGATCCAGGCTGGCAAGCTTTGATTCACCCGTTGCCACTGCGTAACTTAAGCCCAGAGGAAAGCCAAGCTTACCTTATCAGACGCGCAGTGCCTACTACACAGCACCAGGTAGTTCTAGATTTTACTCATGGTCATCCCTTCGCCTTGTCCCTGGTTGCCGATGTATTTGCACAGGGACAAGAAATCTGCTTCCAACCGGAATCTGTACCTGATGTTGTCAAGACGCTGCTAGAAAAATTTGTCCAAGACGTACCCACGTCTGCTCATCGGATGGCATTGGAAGCCTGTGCTTTGGTGCGGGTAACTACAGAGACATTGCTAGCGCTAATGCTAAATGTGCCTGATGCCCATGAATTATTCACGTGGTTGCGTGGGCTATCGTTGATTGAATCAGGACAACTGGGTATATTTCCGCATGACTTGGCGCGGGAAGTTTTGACTGCTGATTTGCGGTGGCGTAATCCGGATTGGTATGCCGAACTTCACCGCCGCGCTCGGCTCTACTACACTACACGCTTACAGCAAACTCACGGTCAAGAGCAGCATCGTGTATTATTCGATTACATTTTCCTCCATCGTGATAATCCCGCAATTAGACCTCGTTTCACTTGGCAAGAAAATAGTAGTTTGTTAACTGACACTATGCGGGAGACTGACAAAAGTGCATTGCTTCATATGGTTGCAAAACACGAAGGAGAAGAATCGGCACGCTTGGCAGCACATTGGCTAACACAGCAGCCGCAGGGGGTACTGGTTTTTCGTGATTCCCAGCAGCAGCCAGTTGGCTTTGTATTGATGGTGGCGCTACATCAAGCGATTGAAGACTTGCAGGCAGATCCTGGGGCAGTAGCCGCCTGGAATTACTTGCAAACTCAGGCACCTCTACGTCCAAACGAAGGAGCAACTTTGTTTCGCTTCTGGATGGCACAGGACACCTATCAAGCCGTTTCACCTCTGCAAAGCTTGATATTTATTAATTTTGTGCAACATCATCGGCTCACAGCAGGACTTGCCTTCACATTCTTTTCCTGTGCAGAACCAAATTTTTGGGCAGCAATGTTTGCTTATGCAGATTTGGCACGGTTACCAGAGGCTGATTTTCAAGTGGGAGGACGGCGTTATGGAGTATATGGTCATGATTGGCGGGTGGTGTCAACCACCGCGTGGCAAGAATTGCTAGCACAAAGAGAAGTTGCTGCTTCCGCTATTGCGATCGCGCCAACAGATGTAAGTGAACCACTCTTGGTTCTGAGTCAGCCTGAATTTGTTGAGGCTGTGCAGGATGCTTTACGTAACTTTTCGCGTCCTAATACTTTACAAAATAATCCATTATTGCGATCGCGGCTGGTTATGGAGCATCCTGCTATTGCTAATTCGACGCAGCGGATTACCGTTTTGCAGACTTTGGTGCAGGAGGCAGTTAATTCATTACAGACATCGCCGCGCGAAGCAAAATACTACCGAGCACTAGAGCACACTTACATCCACCCCGCCGTGACCCAAGAACAGGCAGCTGAATTACTAGATTTACCATTTAGCACCTTTCGTCGTCACCTGAAAGCGGGAGTGATGCGTGTAGCTGACATCCTTTGGCATCGGGAAATTAGCTGACTTAGGAAAAATGAGCAAGAAATGAGCACTTTTTGAACTGGAAAGTTAGTATTAGGGCTTAATAAGCTGGAAGTATTACAAAAATACCTCCAGTATTTTTTGAACCAGTCTGCTAACCGAGTTACATCAGCTACATAAGTCAATGCCTACATAGGCTACCCATACTTAATCGACTGGATCTGATATTAAATGTCAGGCAGAAAAAATCTCAAGCAGAGCAACCATGATCATAAGGAATCGGAGGATCACCCTCGTCCCACCGAATAAAGACAAGTCGTGGATGGATGGTGACCAGATAATGTGCAAAGTAGTAAGTGAGGATCAACTCGGAGGGTATTCAGTCTTTGAGATCATAGTACCACCCCAGGGTGGTCCACCAGCGCAGATCCACCATTGGGAAAAGGAAGCGTACTACATTTTAGAGGGAGAACTTTTAGTTCAAGAAGGCGATCGCACCTTTAGTGCAACTGCGGGGTCTTTTATCGACTTTCCTCAGGGTATCCTTCACACCTTCAAAAACGTGGGAGCAACGCCTGCGAAGCTGCTGGCAATTATCACACCCGCTTGGTACGGGAAGTTCTTTGAGGAGTGGGCAAGCCAGCAACGGAAATCACGCCGCCTGCGACTAGTTCGCTAGACAAAGGAGACAAGGAGAAAAAAGGTGATAGTCGTGCGGGTAAGCGACTTGGTGTAATGAAGTAATTGCTGACTGAAAAAGTGAGCAAAAAATGAGCAGCTTTTGGTCTGGAAAGTGAACAGCTAATTAAGAGAAGCTCTGACTATTAGTAGCACACGACACTATGTATCAAACCAAAAACTTCAACGTCTTGCTAAAGATAGATAGTTCTTTGATGTTTTTATTGATACATATACTACTAAGGTCCATTTTTACTGCTTTACCTGTGCAGCTACGACAATGAATGTAAAACAAAAAATCGGACTTGGTGTACTTGCTTTGGGGTTAGCCGTAACTGCGGTGATCGCTCCTCAGTACATTAAAGCTTCAGACCATGACGACGGTGAAGTTACTACCAAGGGTCGTAATCGCAACTTGACTGACCTGTTTGTGTTCCGGGAAAATGACCAGAATCCCAACCGTAGTGCGGACGATCTGATATTCGTAATGAATACAAACCCGCGATCACTGCCTCGCCAGCAATATTACTTTAGCCCCACCGCTCGCTACGAGTTTCATGTCACGCGCGTTTCCAATAACGATGCCAACCCTACTGGCAGGGAAGACATCGTGCTGCGATTTGAATTTGATGACCCCACCGCTAATGGTCAACAGGAATTCAAGCTAACGGCGCTCAAGAAAGACGGTACCACGCTAGTTGCCACAACGAAAGGGAAAACTACCCC
Source organism: Chroococcidiopsidaceae cyanobacterium YX2bin18 (assembly GCA_030446505.1). Taxonomy (GTDB): domain Bacteria; phylum Cyanobacteriota; class Cyanobacteriia; order Cyanobacteriales; family Chroococcidiopsidaceae; genus JAHHHE01. The sequence goes on from JAUJND010000102.1 coordinate 3,670, forward strand.
GCTGCGTCCAGACCCCGCGGCGCCCCCAGTCATTAATCAGCTATCCTTGGGCGGTGCTACCCTGACCACGTTCGCCGGACTCCGGGAAGACCCCTTCTTCTTGGACGTCACGCAATTCTTTCGAGTGCGTGGAGGTTTTTTAGATATAGGACCTGACGTACCTGGCTTCCGTGCCCCTGACAGGGCAATTGACTTTACAAAAGATTATAACGTCAACTCAATTGTCGTGCGGGTGCCGCGTTCATTCCTCCGACAAGGAACCCCTGCAACGACTTTCGATGTCTGGGAAACAATCTCGGTAAAATCTCCTGTTACCGGTAAATTCACCCAGTTTGAGCGGCTGGCTCGACCGTTGATCAATGAAGGTTTAGTTGTTACCAATGCCTTTTTGAATGCGTTTAACAGAATTCCGCCCAGTGCCGATTTGAGCGATGCTGCCGCACCAGTCCGCGCTGAAGCTTTAAGAACGCTTCAAGCTTTTGGTAATACGCCTGCCGAGGCTGGAGCAATAGCTAACGCCTTTCTACCAGATGTCATGCGGATTGATACAACTGGTGCCAGTGGATACGCCAATGCCTTTAATGCCAAAGGTAGTCCTATCCGTGGTCGCTTGCTCAAAGACGATGTCGTAGACATCACGTTAGGGGTAGTTACCAAGGGAGCAGTTACGACCGATAACGTGACATACGAAGGCGTTGAGGGCAACCCTGCCCAAGGTCATAGTCCTTTACAGCCTAACTTTCCCTACTTAGCTCTACCTAATTAGAACAGCGTTCTTGAAAAAGTCAAAACAGAGAAGACAGGAGTTGATCCCATAGCACTGCGTGTCTCGAAGCAATTCTTTACTTTGTCTCCATAAACGAATTTAGGGACTTGAAATCACCTGGAGACAGAAGAAATTTTGGGAGGAATAATTTCCCCAAAACTCTCTTACAGGAAAATTATTTTCTTCCATTCTGTTTCCTGTCTCCTTTTTGGTCATAAGGCAAAAGCAACAAAAAAGAATTTCTTTACTTTTACCTTCTAAGAGCGCTTTCCCTTTTTAAAGAAAATTCTATGAAACAGGCTGAGTTTTACAAATCTGAGGCTAAACCAAGAGGTGTGAAACGTTTTTGGGTGCTGTTTTTGCTGGGAGTGCCGATCACCAGCCTACTGCTGCTGACCATTTCCCCTGGCTGGCGCTTTTTGTCTGAAAGCTTGCTAAAACATGATTCCTCCAAGCTCGAAGCCCCCTACCGCTACCCGTTTTCCCAGTCCTTACCAGGCACCGCAAATCCAGTTGGTAGCCTGCAAAGGGAAATCGCCTTTTATCAGGAACGAGTTCGCCAAGATCCCGAAGGCGGCTTGGAGCTAGCTTCTTTGGCTACAGCCTATTTGAAGATGGCGCGTGCAACTGAGTCAGGCAGTTGGTATTTATTGGCAGAGCAGGCGGCGCAGCGATCGCGGGTCAACTTACCGTTTGACAATAATAGTGCTGTTCTGGTGTTGGCACGGGTGGCACAAGCCAGACATGACTTTTCCGAAACCATTCGCTTGGCAAAAGAGGTACTGCGATCGCAGCCCGGAAACGAGGATGCCCTGGCAGTACTGGTAACAGCGAACATAGCTATGGGCAAGGTGAAAGAGGCGCAGCAGGTAGCTACAGCGCTGGTAGAAAGAATTCCAACCCTAGAAAGTCTGACTTTGCTAGCTTTGGTGAAGGTTGCTCAAGGAAAGGATCGAGAAGCAATTCAAACTTTCAACTGGGCTTTAGCTGCCGAAGAAGCGGGAGAAACAGGTAGTTCTGCTTCGACACGGACGTTGTTGGGTCAATTTTATGCCAAGCGGGGACAGTTAGCACTAGCGGGTGAACTGTACCGCGAGACTCTGCGTATTCTGCCAGGATATCGCCTCGCTCTCGTGCATCTGGCGGAACTAGAAGCTAGGCTAGGACAGTACAAGGCAGCCGAAAGTTACTACAACCAAGTCATTGCCTACTCAAAAGAATCATCCACAGTGTTTGACCACGTTGTCCTGCGGGGTAAGGCGCGGCTGAAGCAGTTGCAAGGCGACCCTTCAGGAGCTAATGCACTACGTCAAGAAGCCGAAGCTCTCTTGCGTCAGACTGCCACAGGACACGGTAGCGGCTCTTTTGGACATCAGCGTGAGTTGGCGCGATTGTTACTAGAGGGTAACCGCTCTGAGGATGTAGCAGAAGCTTTGTCTTTAATGCAGGCAGAACTACAGATCCGCCGCGATCCGGAGACACTTGATACTTTGGCTTGGGCGCTTTCCCAGGCAGGGCGATCGCGTGAAGCTCAGAAGGTGATGCAAGAATTGCTAAACACTGGCATCCGCGACGCTGGAATGTTTTATCGAGCAGCTACTATCGAACAGACATTGGGGAACTCCTCCCAGGCTAGAACTTACTTTCAGATGGCGCAAAAAATAGATCCCAAGTTTGATCAACAAGCGCGGCGATCGCTGGGACTTGGGTTATAAGCATATTAATCAGGTAAACGCATGAATGTATGGCGACGATACAGACTGGGTATTATCTTGTTTTTTGGTTCTCTGTTACTTTCAATTACCTTTGCTGCACCAAGTCTGGCTCACTGGGCTGACTTAGCAGTTGCTGAAATTATGGTGGGTGAGACAGAAACCCAAATTACACTCACGATTCCTACAGGTTTAGTGGCATTGGCAGACGATAATCAGGACAGCCAACTTTCAGCAGCTGAAGTTAAGAGTCATCAAGCAGAACTTGAGACTTTTTTAGGCGATCGCATCCGCCTTACTGATGGCAAGCACAATGGTACGCTGACTGTCACACCGCTAGAGACAGTGCCACAAAACCTGAAAGTTACTGCAAATACCCACAGTACCTTGCAGCTAGCCTATAGCTGGTTACAGCCAGTTCAAGCGTTGAAGATGCAGTATGATTTATTTCTCCCAGAAGCACCCGCTGCTCGCTGTCTAGCAACTGTCTTTCAATCTGGTCAGACACAAAACTTTATATTTAGTCCCCAAAACCAGCAGATTTCCTTAATGAAGGGTTCAATTTGGCAACCAGCTGGCAGCTTTTTAATTGCTACGCTCGGCTCTTTTGTATGGGGAGCGATGCACGCTATGTCACCCGGACATGGAAAAACGATAGTTGGTGCCTACCTGGTAGGGGCGCGTGCTACCGCTCAACAAGCTGTATTTTTAGGGCTAACGACGACAATTACTCATACTATTGGTGTGTTCGCGCTGGGGTTGGTGGCGCTGTTTGCTTCCCAATACATCCTGCCGGAGCAGCTATACCCTTGGCTCAGCTGCATATCTGGTTTAATAGTAATTGTGATCGGTGTGAATTTGTTTATTAGTCGCATACGCAGTGCTCAGTTGCTGAAGCGATCGCATTTAGGTCATAGCCATGCTGATCAGCATCATCACCACGACCACGACCACAAGCATAGTCATGGGAGCCACTCACACTTGCCTCCTGGCACTGACGGTTCGCCCGTTACCTGGCGTAGTCTTATGGTTTTAGGTATTTCTGGTGGTCTTGTCCCCTGTCCCTCAGCCTTGGTTGTGCTGTTGAGTTCTATTGCTCTAGGTCGGATCGGCTTTGGACTGGTGCTGGTATTGGCATTTAGTTTAGGGTTAGCAGGCGTGTTGACTGCGCTGGGATTGCTGCTAGTGCGTGCTAAACGCTTGTTTGAGCGGCTACCTACACAGCAGTGGGTGAGAGTGTTGCCTGCTGTAAGTGCTTTGTTTATCGCATTGCTCGGCTTGGGAATTACAACACAAGCGTTGATGCAGATTGGGTTAGTCAAGCTGTAAATTGGTCAAGTCATTAACACCTACAATTGCTGCTGCGTAGCCTGCGTTTGTTTCTAGTTCTTGTCCGCATTCATTCCTTGGAGCGATCGCGTAGCATGAAATAGCCTTGCAGTTGCCGCTAAACACAGATGTCATTTATCTACAAACGAATTATTTATTTTCAAGATACTGATGCAGCTGGCGTTGTCTACTTCGTTAATGTTCTGGCAATATGTCATGAAGCTTATGAAGAATCACTAGCAGCGTCAGGTGTAAGCCTTAAGGCATTTTTTAGTAATCCAGATTTTGCAATTCCTATTATTCATGCAAGTGTAGATTTTTTTCAACCTATATTTTGTGGTGATCAAATATTTATTCATTTAATACCTAAACAACTTGCTAATGAGAAATTTGAAATTGCTTACCAAGTTGTTACATCAGAACAATTGATTACTAAAGCAATTACTAGACATATTTGTATTGCACCAACTAGCAGAACTAGAAAAGCCCTACCAAGTGAGATAATTCAATGGCTTCAGCAATGGAGTGTTTAATAGAAATACTCCAGGCGCTTCACGTGCAGAAAATGATTTTAGATTGAGGAGATTTGCAACGACGCTGTAGCTATTTTCTGTAGCTGTTCACGGTTAACTTTACCTTGGCAATTACGCGGTATATTTTCAACAGCAATCCAGTATTTAGGATATTTGAATTTACTTAATTTGTTTCTAAGTGCGGCTTGCAGCGTGGCAGTAGTAACAGGTAAATCGCTAGGAACATAAATAGCTGTTACCACTTGTCCCCAATGTTTATCAGGTAAGCCAATTACACAAACATCATCAACTAAATGAGTTACTCTAATTGCCACTTCCACTTCAGATGGGTAGACATTTTCGCCGCCACTAATAATTTTATTACTACTACGACCTACGATATTGAGATTACCACGATCATCAAAAAATCCCAAATCGTCTAATTGTAATTTATCCTCTGTAAAAAATTCTGGATAATAACCCAGTGCTAAAGATTTCGCCTGAATAGTAACAATTCCAGTTTGATTTATCCCCAAATATTTACCTGTAGGACTGCAAATAGTTACTTTAACATGAGGTAGAACTTGACCACAGCCGTTGTCACCCTTGAGAAAATCTGCTGGCTTGAGGGTGGCAATTTGGGAGGCGGTTTCTGTCATACCATAGGTGGGTGCTAACTGGATGCCATAGTATCTTGCTTGTTCTAAAATTTCAGTCCAAGCTGGAGCGCCTCCTAATAATACAGTTTTAAATTGAGCTAGCCAATTAGCTGATACTGGATTTTGGAGGATACGTTGTAGCTGTGTTGGCACTAAAGATATAAAAAAATCAGATAATTCAATATCAGTTTTTGCCCTAAATTCTAGTTCTTTGAATGGCAGCAAAACTAATTGCCCATTAGTAGTAAAACTCCGCAAAAATTGCATTAAACCGCTAATATGATATAGCGGCAGTACACAAAATGAATTAACTT
>JAUJND010000103.1 GCA_030446505.1 Chroococcidiopsidaceae cyanobacterium YX2bin18
TTGGTTACAGTTCAAACAAAGATTTAAGTCTAATCATCCAGTAATTACAATTGAGGATATCAACAGGAAAATAAACAAACCACAACAACTTCTATGGTGGAAGCCGTACGCAAAAGTTCGACTGCAAAGATTGTCTCTAGTCCTGCAAAGCAATCAAACGGTATCGCCAATAAAAAAAAATTGTTGATTATTCCCTTCTGGCTTCCTTCTATAGAAGGGTAGTATGATGAAAAAGGCAATCAGAAACCTATTACCACTGCTGAGACTTTACCCTTGGGCAATTCCAGCGATTGTCATCTTAGGCTTTTTATCTTCACTCTCTGAAGGGCTGGGAATTAGCTTATTTATCCCTCTTCTTCAAGATTTTATTCAGACAAACTCTCAATCAACCAGCAGCAATATTTTTGTAGGTTTCATTAATCGCCTATTTGTTCAAGTTTCACCCAACAACCGTCTCTTAATTATTGCCTTGTGCATCTTTGGGAGTATTCTTCTCAAGAGCTGCCTTTCCTATGGCAACGCGATTTTATTTGCTTGGTTAAACTCGCGTATTAGCCATCGACTACGCTCTGGTATTTTCAAGCAGCTTTTGAGCGTGAGCTACAGTTTTTTAGAAAATAATGAATCAGGGAAATTGATGAACACACTGGCTACCGAAACTTGGCAAACCAGTCGTGCTCTAGGGGTCTTAGTTAGCCTCATCATCAATGTCTGTACAATTTTTGTGTTTGTTATTCTGCTGCTGCTGATCTCTTGGCAACTGACTCTATTGGTTACTATAGCCTTAGTGTTGATTTCGCTCATCATCCAGTTAGTAACACGTGAGGTAAAGGGCTTGGGGCAACAGTCATTACAAGCGAACAAAATCCTTGCTAACCGGATGTGGGAAGGGTTTGGTGGGATGAAAGTGATTCGAGCTTTTGGGCGTGAATCCTATGAGCAGGAGCGTTTTGAGGAGGCATCAGAGGATGTAAGTAGTACTTTTCTAAAACTTGATGTGCTCTCTAGAGTCGTAAATCCCCTCTCTGAAGTCCTTTCTGTGGCTCTACTACTGTGTATTCTGGCGATCGCACTACTTCAAAACCAGGCTGCCCTACCGACTTTATTGACATTTATTTTTATTCTCTATCGCCTGCAACCCCAGGTAAAGCAGTTAGATAGTACCCGTGTCGGTCTCGTCGCTTTGACAAGTTCTGTAGAGGACGTCATGTCTCTCCTAGACCGCTCTGATAAACCGTATATCAACTCTGGTCGAATTTCCTTCCTCGGTTTGCAAACAGCTATTTCTTTTGAGTCTGTTACCTTCCGTTACAACTCTCAGGAAAAACCTGCAGTTCAAGATATTTCAATTTGTATTCCACACGGCAAAACCACAGCTCTAGTGGGTCCTTCAGGGGCAGGCAAGTCCACACTGATTGGTTTGATGTGTCGTTTTTATGATGTTACAGAGGGCGAGATTTATATAGATAATTGCCCCTTACAACAGTTAAATCTGGATTCTTGGCGTAGACGAATTGCCATTGTTAGTCAAGACATCTATATGTTTAGCGCAACAGTACGGGAGAATATTGCCTATGGTCGGCTAGAGGCGACAGAAGACGAAATCATCGCCGCCGCAAGACTTGCCAATGCCCATGAATTTATTAGTCAATTGCCCTACGGCTATGACACCAAAGTGGGAGATCGAGGAGTTCGGCTCTCAGGGGGACAGCGGCAGCGGATTGCACTGGCACGCGCCATTGTCCGCAACCCGGATATTCTTATTCTTGATGAGGCAACTAATGCTCTCGATAGTATTTCGGAGAACTTAATTCAGGAAGCGCTTAATACCCTCAGTCAAAATCGCACAGTAATTGTCATTGCCCATCGCCTATCTACTATTGAGCAGGCTGACCAGATTATTGTACTAGAGGAAGGACGGGTAATCGAACAGGGTAATCTCCAGCATTTACTGAAACTCAATGGACTGTTTGCTAAGCTTTATCACTTGCAATACCGCCATGCTCAGACCTAAGAAAACCAAGCGCTCCTTCTATGCCCTACATCATTACCGAAATTGAAGTAACGCAACCCTTGCCCACCCTCTTGCTATCTGAGAGTGATACAGGCATTGCTCTAATTGTGAGACGCAAAGATAAACCTATCGGCTTTTTGATGCAGGCACTACCAGCAAAAAGCGCGATTGCACCTGAAGAGCTAGCCCAATTGATCACAAAGGAAGTGGGTTTTAAACTCCTTCAAGAGAGCCTACGGGATGAACTGTTTCCTCCTACCAATCAATTGCCGCCATCACTGACGGTTGCTATCTGTACCAAAGACCGCACTGAGAATCTGGCTCGATGCTTAAAGTCTTTACTAAAGCTTCAAAAGCCTAACTCAGAAGGTTCTCCCCGCTTTGAAATTTTGGTAGTCGATAATGCTCCTTCTGATGAACAGACTAAAGCACTAGTCACCTCGCTACAGAACGTGTACTACGTTCAAGAACCCAAACCTGGTCTGGACTTTGCTCGCAATCGCGCCCTAAAGGAAGCAAGGGGCGAACTCCTCGCCTTCCTTGATGATGATGTCGTAGTAGACCGTAACTGGCTCGATGGTCTCATGGAAGCACGGACAGAAAATCTTGATGCTGCTGCTTTCACAGGGCTAGTGCTGCCCTACGAGTTAGTTACAGAAGCGCAAATTCTGTTTGAACAAGGGGGAGGCTTCCGTCGCGGCTTTGACAAAATTCGCTATGGTCAAATTCTACCCGGCAATCCCCTGCATCCCTGTGGTGCTGGAATCTTCGGAGCAGGATGCAATATGGCTTTTCGCCGAGAGATTTTACTCAAACTTGGTGGCTTTGATGAGGCGCTCGATACAGGCGCTCCTCTCCCTGGCGGTGGGGACCTGGATATTTTTTATCGGGTGATCCGGGCAGGTTATCCACTTGTATACGAACCTCAATATCTAGTTTTCCATCAGCATCGTCGGGAAAAGGAAAAACTACGCCGCCAATATTGGAGTTGGGGTTTAGGCTTTATGGCTTTTGTAGTCAAGTCTTACCAGAGTGACCCACCACAACGTTCACAGTTACGACGTATTGTCCTTTGGTGGTTTAAGAACCAGTTGCGCCAACTTCAGGAACGCCTGAGAGGCCGACATCCTCTTCCTGTGCCGATGCTCCTGTCAGAACTGTGGGGCGGTATTGTCGGACTTTTAGGAGAATATCCCCGCTCGTTAAAGCGTATTGAGCAGATTCAGAGGCAAATTTCGTAAGTTACCTAGATGCACCTTTGTTAGTAGTAAATCTGTAACCTTCATCTGGGTGGTACTTGGAGATTTTAGTGTTATGAGGCTAATAACGGTTTGAGAATCATTTTGCAGGTTCACTTCTGCATTTTACCCTTTAACAAAGAAGTAATCTTTAGATATGGCTCTACATTTGTCCATCGATTTAGTTATATGTACTTATAATAATGCTGCCCTACTAGACCGAACACTAACAGCAATTTCTAAGCAGCAAGTGTCACCTGAAATTAAATGGAAAGTTTTAGTTGTAGATAATAACTGCACAGATGAAAGCGCCGTAGTTGTAGAAAACACATCCAGTCTAACAAGATACCTGGACTTAGATATAGTATCAGAATCGAAGCAAGGCTTAACCTATGCACGCCTCTGCGGTGTGCAAAACACTACCGGAGATTGGATTGCTTTCGTCGATGATGACTGTTTGCTCCAGGAAGATTGGGTAGAGCAAGCCGCTAAGTTCGCTTTGGCACATCCTGACTGCGGAGCCTTTGGTGGTAGAGTCATTTTAGATTGGGTAACCCCACCTCCAGCCTATGTGTTGAAGTATGAATACTCCTTTGCTGCACAAGAGCATGGATTAAATCCTAAACCAGTATCTTGTTTAGTAGGTGCTGGGTTAGTTGCTAGAAGGTCTGCCTTATTGGATACTGGCTGGATTAATAAGCAGTTTATGTCTGACCGAGTCGGTAAGAAGCTCATATCAGGTGGTGATGTAGAACTTGCTTTACGCCTTGCCTCCAAGTATGAGCTTTGGTATAACCCCACCTGTAAGTTATTGCACATCATCCCATCAAGGCGTACCTCAAAAAAATATCTCATGAACATTAACTATGGACTGGGTATCTCGCAGATATACGGCGATTCTATGTGCTGGTCAGGGTCATATCCAGCTTGGTTTTTTGTGTCTGTTCTTGATACTACTCAACCTTCTATTGAGGTACTCATTAATACTTTAAAGGTTTTAGTTAGACGCAGGTCAGGGTCAGAAGTTGCCATAACTTTGAGTTTTGTACTAGGTCGCTGGGCTGGGATATGGCGGATGTTTTATATGAACGGGGAAGAACGTCGAGCCTTGTTGGGATGTGCCAAAGTAGTTTTTGAAAGCAAACCCCAATCACAAATTGAGCAAGTTTTGAGGTAATTGTTGTGAAGGCTCCCTGGAAAGTTGTACATCTAGAACTCAGTAAAGGTATTCCCAAGTTGCCCCTGGAGCCAAATTATGAAGGGCTTTATGTCGTGTTTTGGTGGCACAGCATTCCTCTCGGTTATCAGGAGATTTTAGCGGCTCAATTACCAATGCCTGCAACACAACTAGCTACCCTCGTCCTGCAAACGATTACTCCAGCAGTCGGCAGCCACCTCCTAGCGATCGGGTTCAAAGGGGATTTGCCTGTAGTCTCTGTAAATCCTTCAGGGGATATGAACCCTGACTTTCATGACCTAACGGCATTAGAGCAACCCCTAGACAGCCTCCAAAAGCGTTGGTCACAGCCTGCAGAGGGTTCTGTTTCCGTAGTAGTCTGCACACGGAATCGACCAGAGCAATTGGCACGATGTTTGCGATCGCTCCAAAATTTATCCCAACCCCCCCACGAGATCCTAGTTGTGGATAATGCTCCAAGTTCAGACGCTACCCGCCAACTGGTCGCTCAAATACCGGAAATCAAGTATGTTTTAGAACCCCGTCCTGGTTTGAGTGTGGCGCGTAATACGGGCATCCGTCACAGTACAGGTGACTGCATTGCCTTCACCGATGATGATGTGCTCGTTCACCCTGACTGGATTACTCGATTAGAGCAAGGCTTTCAAGATGCCAGGGTGATGGCGGTTACTGGGCTAATGCTACCAGCAGAACTAGAAACAGAAGCACAATTAATCTTCCAAAGAGGTTCTGGAGGTCCTGGTTGGGGGTATCGTGCTCTAACCTTTGATACTCAGTTCTTTGAGCAAATGAAACACCGAGGCGTTCCCGTTTGGCGTATTGGTGCTGGAGCCAACATGGCTTTTCGGCGGCAGGCTTTTGATCTAGTAGGGTACTTCGACGAACGATTAGGAGCAGGAGCAGCTGGGTGTAGTGAGGATTCGGAACTATGGTATAGAGTGCTTGCTGAAGGTTGGCTTTGTCGCTATGAACCAACATCTGTGGTTTTCCACTACCATCGCAGCAACCTGAATAGCTTAAAACACCAGATGTATCAGTATATGCGTGGGCATGTGGTAGCCCTTTTGGTTCAGTTTGCAAGGTACAAACATTGGGGCAACCTACGGCGCCTGTTTGTTGCTTTACCTAGATACTATAGTAGGTGGTTTTTATTTGGGCTTTTTAAGGGCTTTAAATATTTTAATAGAACGCTATTAGCAGAGGTTTTAGGCTGTTTTTCAGGAGTCAAATTCTACTTACAGAGTAATGGTAAAAATCAATAATTTCTCTTCCTAAAATTTCGGTTTAAGATACCAAGACTTTCTCTTCAATACCTACCAATGTATAAAGTAAATCGCAATAATTTTCTTGCCTGTAATCCTTTCCCTCATCCTTTAACACAGGGATTCTTTTACCGGGAAAAGATGCGTGCTATCCATTATATTGCTCCCGACCAGCCCTTTCAGAACATTTTAGAAGTAGGGGGTGGTCAGGGTGGTCTTACTACTTTGTTATATCCGCGATCGCAAGTCACTAATATAGACCTCAACCCACAATACGCTCAAACTCCCTGTAACCAACAAAAACAAGTTCGTTTTGTGTGTGGAGATGCAACTGATCTACGCTTTGAAAGTCAGTCTTTTGATGCCGTGACTATGTTCGACGTTTTAGAACATATACCCAACGATGAAAAGGCAGTATCGGAGGCACTGCGGGTACTACGACCGGGCGGTTTTCTCTTAATCAGCACTCCTAATGAAAACTGGCGATTTCCCTATTACGGATTTATGAAATCTATCTGTCCAAGTGAGGCTGAGGTCATGGCTGAATGGGGTCATGTCCGGCGTGGCTATACTCTGGATGAACTCAAGAACTTAATCGCTTTGCCCTGCCAGAACTACGCCACTTTCATTAATCCTCTTACGGTTCTTTGTCATGATGTTGCCTTCTCCCGCTTATCTGATCGCAAACGTCAATTTCTTTGTAAGATGCTCAGCCCGTTGACATGGCTAAGTTACTCTCTGCACAAACCCCAAGCAATAGGCACAGAAACCGCATCAGCTTGGCAAAAAGAGGGGGTGCGCTGATTAAGCTCAGGTCTGTCTAATAGATAATACGCAGTTCCCACTCCACAACAGTCTATGCAATGAAAATACACGGTTCCCACACCACAACTATATCTGCTGATAGCGATCCTAGTCGTTGCAGCACTATTGCGGTTCAACCACATCAACCAACCGCTAACTGATGCCTTCAGTTGACGGCAGTCCAGTACTGCCATGATGGCAGAAAACTTCTACTAAAACGAACCTGTGAATTCAAGTCCGAGAGCCCAGAGTGGTTGATTTATCGTATCCTTAGCCCAAAAGAGGTTGCAAAGCTCTCTAAATAACCTCAATAGGGATTCTATATTTGTGGAGGACTACACTCTGGTGAGTACCCAGCTAAAACCAACGATCGCTTTGCTGCACTGGGGCGATCTAATCGAAGACTTTTTGGACACCATTGGGGTTTCGTTTGAGGCTTTCTGCAACGAGATGACAGGAGGCTGGATGTTCGGCTACATTGATGCTTTGCAACTAGTGGGCGTGCGGACTGTGTTGTTTTGTATTTCGGCTCGTGTTACTGAACCGATGCGATACACTCACGAACCTACAGGTGCCACGATCTGTGTGTTGCCTGCTCCCAGAATTTACCACGTCGCTCGGCGTCAGATACCCAATCCTTATGGGTGGACTCTCAAGGAAGTTTTTGGGGATATTCGTGGAATCCGCCGCATCCTGCTGCCAATACTTAAGGACATAGCACCTTACCTAGCTACTCCCCTTAGGATGCTTGCCGATGAACTGCGGCGTGAGGGCTGCCAAGCTATTTTATGTCAGGAATACGAGTATGCCCGCTTTGACGCTTGCGTATTGTTGGGGCAGTTAATGCGTTTGCCAGTATTTGCCACTTTCCAGGGAGGTGACTGGCAGATGAGCCGCCTTGAGAAACCTCTGCGCCCATTGACGCTGCGAGCTTGCGCGGGTCTGATCGTTGCTACGCGAACCGAGGCTGAGCGGGTACGTACCCACTATCGTGTGCCTTCTGCCAAGCTAGCACGCATTTTTAACCCAATAGACCTGGCAATGTGGGGCGTTACAGATCGTAGCGAGGTGCGAGCCGCGCTTGGCATCCCAATCAATGCTCAGGTGGTAGTGTATCACGGACGCATCGAGCTACACCGTAAGGGGCTGGACATCCTGATGGATGCCTGGGAACAGATTTGCCGCGATCGCCCCGGGCGGGAACTACGGCTATTACTAATAGGGACAGGCAGCGACGCAATAGAACTGCATCGACGCATAACAGCTATGCAGCTACGAGGCGTTCTGTGGGTTGACGAATACGTGCTTGACCGTGCTGCAATTCCGCGTTATCTCTCCGCTGCCGACGTTTATACTCTCCCCTCTCGACATGAGGGCTTTCCAGTAGCGCCGCTGGAGGCAATGGCCTGTGGTCTACCTATAGTGGCGGCTGATGCGCCCGGAGTTTCTGACATTATCGAGAATGGGGAAGCATCGGGTGGGCTACTTGTGCCACGTGGCGACGCGGCAGCGCTAGCACTGGCGCTCGGTCGTGTCCTAGATGATCAGGCTTGGGGACGCCAGATGGGCAAGTTTGCCCGACGGCGAGTGGAGGACTGCTTCTCGCTTAAGACGGTAGGCAAGCAACTGCGTGACTTTCTTTTGGATGCACCCAAAGCTAACTTGTAATCATAACTTCCTCCAACAGCTAGAAGACAAAAATAGTTGTGATAGTTCTAGGATCAAGAAGTTGCTCAATCCCTATAATGGCTCAATCACGGCTGCAAAAACTCGGTTCATACCTCCGTCCTCATTGGCGGCAAACTACATTAGGCATCCTAGCTCTGTTGATCGTCAATGCAGTGGGTGTTTACATTCCTTGGCTGATTGGGAACATCGTTGATAAACTACGGCTCACGTTCAGCTTTGATCAAGTTTTGCGCTATGTAGTGCTGATTATTATACTCAGCTGCGTAATGTGGGTAATCCGGATGGTGTCTCGCACTGCGCTATTTGGCGTGGGACGACAAGTGGAATTTGATCTCAAACAAACGATTTTTCAACATTTATTGAAACTAGAGCCGTCTTATTTTGCCACAAATACTGCTGGAGATTTGATTAACCGCGCCACTAGCGATGTAGACAATATCCGGCGACTACTAGGGTTTGCGGTGCTGAGTATAGCTAATACATTGTTTGCTTATGCTTTAACACTGCCTGTGATGCTTTCGATAAATGTGCAGTTGACAATAGCAGCGATCACAGTTTATCCGTTCATGCTGATTATGGTGCAGTTGTTTAGCGATCGCTTACGCAAAGAACAGCTGGAAGTACAGGAAGAACTCTCTAAAATGAGCGAGTTAATCCAAGAAGATATGAGCGGCATGGCTCTAATTAAAATCTACGCTCAAGAGGAAAACGAGCGTCGCGCCTTCCGCCAAAAT
>JAUJND010000104.1 GCA_030446505.1 Chroococcidiopsidaceae cyanobacterium YX2bin18
GTGGAATGAGCGAGAGCGGAGTGAAATTGAACGGATTGCCCAGACCTTGGCGATCGCTAGGCTACTAGATCAGCGTCGCGAGTGGTGCGAACAGGAACTGAGCCAACAACAGCGCTTGCAGGCAAAGCAACGTGATTTACTTGATAATCTACTACACCAGTTTCGCAACCCACTAACAGCTTTGCGGACGTTTGGTAAACTGCTCCTGAAGCGTCTTACACCAGGAGATGCTAATCGGGCAGTAGCAGATAATATTGTGCGCGAGAGTAATCGCTTGACTGAGTTACTGCAACAATTTGATCGTGTAATTGACCTAACAATAGACGATTTAGAGTCGCAACTCCCGCTCCCTGCGGTGCCTTTTCTAGAACCAGTCCAATCAGCATTACCCTTGTTGCCAAATGCTGCTAGACATACAGCATTATGCTCGGTGGCTGAAATTTTAGAACCGTTGTTGACATCAGCTAGGGCGATCGCTGTTGAGCGAAATTTAAATTTACAAGCAGATATTTCTCCTTGTCCGTCGGTTCGAGCTAATGCCAAAGCCTTACAAGAAGTGTTGAGCAATCTTCTAGACAACGCTTTGAAGTACACTCCGGCTGGTGGACAGATTTATATTCAGGCAGGGATAGAGCAAGATCATTTTCAAGGTATTGCCATCAGTGACAACGGACCTGGAATTCCACCTGAAGATTTAGCTCATATTTTTGAGCGACATTACAGAGGTGTCCAGCGCAATTCGGAGATTCCTGGGACAGGGCTGGGGTTGGCGATCGCTAAAGACTTGATAGAGCAAATGCAGGGCAAAATTGAAGTTTTTAGCCCGGCTCAGGTAAGCTTTGGTTCAGTTGCTGGTAGCCTGGGAACCACCTTTATTGTTTGGTTGCCAAAGGTTGGAATGGAATTACCTCTTACCTCTGGATGAATTGGGATTAATCATAAGACAAGCGATCACCCCAGTTACCTAGAGTGATCGCCTGTTATGATTTATTACACCGAAATTACCGGGCGTTTGTGCCCTGTCCAAGTGCTAAGTCTGAACCTAATGTCAACTGAAGATCAGTGTCAGGGTCAATTGCAACTAAATCAACACTGTTTCGACCTAAGAATAGACCAATCAAAGCACCAGCACCAGCACCACCTAGAGTTGTTCCTACTTCAACATCGCGATCGCCAGTCACAGCTTGAATTGCTGCTGCCGCACCAGCGCCTAGTGCTGCATCTTTCACTACATTGCCGACATTAATACCCTTACGGATTCGCTCGGTTTGAGTAATAACTTCCGAGGTAGCATTAATTTGATACCGCTGCCCAGTCGTTAAAACTAGCTCACGCGCAACGAATTGGGAACCGCCTTCAGCAGGTCGCAGTTCACCAACCACCTGACTCCCAGATGGAATCAACACTGTTCCGTCACGAGTAACAACGTTTTGCCCCACTACTAGTGTCAGAGGCGCTGTTTCTTCTTTGGCAACAAGGATTCTTTCTGCTTGATCGTATTTAACAGGAATAGCAGTTCCGCTGGGGATTGTGACAGCTATCGGCGTAGTTGGCTGCTGTGCCTGACCTACAACATAAGGCGAGTTAATTGCTGTTACTTGTCCAGAGTTGGCTAGTGCCTGGTAGATAAAAGCCGCTACGTCTGCCCGCGTTGCTGTCTCAGTAGGATTCAGGAATCTGACATTAGGATAATTTACTACAATTCGGCGCTCACTTGCTGCTGCAATCGGGCTACGTGCATAGCCAGAGATAGCATTAGCATCGCTGTAGTACTGATTAAGGGTAGTTGTAGCTTCACCAGTAGGAGAATAATCTAAACCGCTGGCTAGGGAAACTAAGACCTGTTCACGGGGAATATTTTGGTCAGGCTCAAACCGATTACCTGGATAACCTGCGAGAAAACCTGTTGTATATGCTTCTTGAATTGCACTAGCAGCCCAATAATTTGTCGGTACATCAGTGAACTGGATTGCACTACGTTCTGGCGATTTCTCGAAGGCTTGGCGGACAATAGCAGCAAATTGAGCGCGTGTTACTGGCTGTTCAGGCTTGAAGGTACCATCGGGAAACCCAGCGATGATATCTCGTCTTGCTAGTTCAGCAATAAAGGGGTTTGCCCAATAGTTTGCAGTTACGTCAGAGAAAGTAGCAGTTTGGGCGAAAGAAGGCGTAGATGTAACAAGAGGTGCGATCGCCCCAGCTGTCACGCTCAACGCCATTAAAGCAGATGTTCCAGACTTCCAGCAATTAAAATTAGACATTTAATGTGTTCTCCACAAAACAAGATGTATGCGTCGTTATGTTAATTAAATAGACCTTAGTGGGTTTAAAAGGTTCCTATATCCACTTCATCCTCGGAACTTGTTGATTTAAGCCTTAAAACTCCTAAATATGCTTGTTTTTCCAGCTAGGTTAACAATTACTTTCCTCAATGATCAAGACGTACTCTTGACAAATTAGTTGCTTTGTGAATAAAATCTTACGCTGATCTTGCACTCCTCTCAAATTCTTCTAATCTGGGCGAGCTTGCCAATTTACATTCAAGGTGGCTCCCTGTTGAGATGAAGCTGATTAAATTTCAAGCCGCTCATTTGAAAAATCAGGAGAGTTTAAAAACCTGATTTTTCCGTTATATGAGCCGTGGGTTAATGCAGTTAGCCTGATGCCTTAGTTTAAGAAGACATTACCGTTGTTTTGAATAGTCATGGCAGTCTTATCCATACCTAAGTCAGTTGTAGCTGTAAATGTGACGACTAACATTCCAGGTGTTTTTGACATCCGTGGACTTACCATTAGCAGTCCGCCATCCTGTCGTCTAAAAGTCAAAGTTCTCGGTGTGTTCAACTCTTGTAACAGCACATTAGATTGTCCTAGCAATAAGCGCTGATTCGTCTCCCCAATTACCTCATAATTAATCGGAGCACCCGTTTGATTCACCAGCTTGACATTCACCTGCCTATTTGTAGGAGACAGTTGTTTAGTGAGGGACTGCTTTGGTAGCAGTGAGCGAACACGATTACTAGGGGTAGGGCGGGAGTGGCTAGAGGGCGCTTGATTGGAACAACTTGGATTGGTTTTGACTTGAGATGGCTGCTTGTGCATTGCCATCTGGGGAACTGCCATTACAGGGAAATCAATCGCCAAAATCCCACAAATGGCTACAACTAGAGGTAGAGATAATTTCACAGTAAAAACCAAATTATGTTAGATGGTTCCAACGTAATTCATCTCCACCCAAATTAAGACTGTAGAAAATACTTAAGTTAATGTAAATTTTTATAGAAAATAAAGATCATAAAATAGCAAAGCAACAGGGCACACACATTTTATTTTTGAAATACTTCCTAAAAAAAGGTTCAGCCATTTAGTATTTGGGTTACATACTTAGCAATTGTTCAAGGAACGCTAGGCTGAATTGGTATTTAGATTAGGTTTTCTTAAAATCTTGCAGTTAATGGCAAAGGTTTTTAAGTTCTAATTTTCTTAAAAGACCAATTTGAGATTTAAGCAGCATTGATTTGAAGGTAATTTAGCCAGATTCGCCCATGATAGAAGAATGTTAGCTCGGTACAAGATATAAGTTCTGGTAGGCTTCAAATTAGACGAAATATCAGCAATGAGGGAACAACATTGAACGAAAATAGCGTTGTAATAGACCAATGACTACCTCTGGCATCTCTAGATGAGGCAGCACTCCCACTTGGGCGATCGCCTCAAAACCCTGAATTGCACTTTGGTTTAGCTGTGCAAAACGCTTTCCCAGACTTACATTAGTAAATTGTGCTTGTTCGCCCCAGAGCATAACTGTAGGTACGGTGAGTTGTTGAATATACAGAGAGAGGTCAAAGTAAAGATCGCCCCGCAAAAAGGCAAGTGCTGCATATTCTGCATTCGGTTGTTGTGCCGATGTGAGATAAGCCTCTACCATTTCTTCAGACACTCGTTCTGGTTTAGCAAAGAGAAACTGCTGCAAAAAGTTGCGTACTGCTAATTCATTCTCAGCCCCTATAGCATAAATCAAGCGATCTAAGAGTGGCGTACTGATTATCTGAAGTGGCACTCGGCGACCAGCACCTTGCCCAAAATCATCAAACCCAGAGGGACAAACTAAAAACAATGCTTGAAATAAGTCAGGTTGTTGAATTGCGAGGCGGATGACAATAGCAGCTGTTAAAGAAGACGCTACTACCGCTACTGGAGGGCGACAAGTTTGCTGGATAAACTCTGCTAAAGTTGTGAGATAGTCAGTGATTTGGTAGTCCCGGACTGGGTGAGAGGACTGACCCCAGCCGATTAAGTCTGGGGCTATAACGCGGTAATCGTTGGCAAAAGCAGGGTATACCTTAGACCATTCGTAAGCGGAAGCTCCACCACCAAAATTGTGCAAAAAGATTAACGAGGCACCTTCAGTAGGTAAGACTAACCACGGTGCAGCTACTGGGGTGTAATAAACCATTGACCCCAGCGAGGTTTGGATAACTTGTTGCCCAAAGCCAGGGGGTTGAAACTGAAGCATATTAGCAAAAATTACTTACATTATATGGTGCAGGTATCTCACCTGTTACTGTCTAGGATGCAGCTTTTTCAGCGCATTCCCCAATAATATAATCCACAATATTTGCTGCTGTTATGGTTATGTATTTGCAGCAGAGTTAACGATAATTTTGGTAGCGTAAGGGTTAATGCCTACTGGCACTCGGCTAGTTAATCCCAACGGCTTAAAATTACGATAGCGAGTCCATAATGACATAGTTGTTCCCTCTTACGAGCAACGCTTACATATTTGGTAGTGGTGAATAGTAATGGTCAGGAGCGAAGGGAGGTATTGTAGTGATGCACTAGGTAAACCGCCCCATGTGATTGCTCAACTTTTTGGAGAAAGACAAGGTTTGCACGAACTAAGCGCCCACTCTTTACCGCAGGGTTGTTGAACCGCTCAATATAACTGGTTTCCTGTTTCTTTACCAACTGCTCGATGCGATTTACTGGGCAATACTTGTTCTGCTTGGGCTTCCCAGAAATCAGTGTAGCAGATGGCACGCGATAAACAAAAGTAGGTAACGATTGCCATAACGCCGCTTGAGAACGATCACCAACAAATACACCGACAATTTTACGGCTATATGGCATCGATGGCTAACCAAATCCATTGTTTGTTCCCCTTGGGAGAAAGACCGACAAATGACCACATCTCAGTTGCATCGTCAACCGACCCCTTTTTGGGGGCAACTTCTGTCTTTAGGTTGATAATGCAGTTAGTACAGTTGCAGCCAACGCTCAGACACTTGTCACCCATGCGAAGTAGTAAGTGCCAAGCGTTCAAGCAACAGTTATCAATCAATTGGCGGTGCCTGAGCAGTCGGTTGTCGGCTCGCGTTCTCTACAAACGGCAAAATTACCCAGTCTTGGCAACGAAATCGGGTTTGCCGTAGTGCGTATGTCCGTATTTGATTTGAGTTGATTGGCACTTGGGACAGTTCATTGAGTCATCTACAATGATTTAAGTTTCTGGCTTCCCAGCTTACCATTATCATTACTACCACATATTTAATCTTTTTGTAAGCAGCATAGGCACAAAAATAGAGTTATGAGGCTTCATCAGTAAATTTTCCAATAGTGGTGGTCTTCTTCGTGTAGAAGGTACATAGAACAGATGTGTTGCAAAAACTATTGCAAAATGGTAAGAAATAGTTTTTGCCCTTTGCTTCTCAGAGTGTCACCTTGAATTCAAGACTGTAGTCCTTGTCCACTTTGTACTAGAGATAACTGGCAGACTCATTATAAAATTTTTACCACTGAATCCTTAATCAACCCTTTGGCAGCAATAGGTTTGTGAACTCCAAAGTCTGAACGTATTTGCGGAACATTGGGCAACCTCAGATTGGTAAAAACTTTTCCAGGTACAAGATTTATGAAGTGGCTAGAATTTGTTGTCGTTTAGATATTTGGGTTTATAGAGTTTAACTTGAAATATTTTTCTTCCAATGTTGGATGTTCCCACATTAATTATGTTGCTTGTAACCTTAGCGTTGTTTTAGTTATGGAATTCATCCAAATCCGCCATTATCTGTCAAATTCACAAAATGAAGGAACGAAGATTTTTATTTTATTGGCAAGTACTTAATTGTTGAGCATGGGAATTGATCAAACCCGGATGGTATTCAGTGGCTGGGCAGACAGTCAGATTTCTCTTTTTAGTAGTAGGCGACAGTGGTTCTGGTTCTCATCGGGGACACAGCCCTCAACGGCGACTCGCAGAACAAATGGAGAACACCCGCGATCGCTGCCGTTTCATGTTACACACTGGCGACGTGATTTATCTTGTTGTTGGCTCCAGCGGATTCTATGAGAAACTTCATTACTTAAGCCCTATCGAAGTACGGATTTGGCGTGTAACATCCCAAACGCATTGCTTATGACAAGATGATCTTCATACCAGTCTACCTGTGCCAGGTAACCATGATTATGATTTGCCGTTGGTATACGGCTTGATGGCCTGTAACGCCTTACTACGCCGTCTGCTCAAAGTACAGCTGGAACTGGACATTGGTGGCTCAAATCAAAACCGACATGCAAAAGCGATTTCTTGACTACCTTAAAGAGATGAATTCTGAAAGAGAGGTGAATTCAGGTCGCATTACCTGCTAAAATAACTGGAAAAAACACTGGATTTCAGCCCCGGACACTTGCTACCCGCTTACCCAACCGTTATTACACCTTCCGTAGCGGCGGGATTGACTTTGCACTCGACTCAAATACCTTCAACGCTCCTTCCTCTGCCTGGGACTGAAGTGGAATGTCACGCGCCAGCGAAGAAATCGTCGAGATGAATTAGAGCAGGAGAAACTTCAAATTCTAAACTCTCTGCAAACTTAACCATGACCAGCCCGATGAATCTGAACAAATTGATGACTTGCGGGCTAAGTTGGGCTGTGATGAGTTAAAAATCGACATTGACAAACAACTGGCAGCGGATGCAAGCACTATCACTGACCCCGAACAGCGACTGGCTGCGGCAAAGAAGCTGGTGGGATACTTCCAGTACGTGGGCGAAGACTTTATTTCCACCATCCTCCTTATGTTACTGGGGGCAACTAAGTGGCAACAAGCACAAACTGTGATTCGCCACCGACTCCGACAAGTTTTTGATGGTGTCTAAAAAGTTGGCTTGCTCTGTGGGGGTCGTCCACTGGTTGACCTGGTATTGAATGGTCACGCTCACTGCCTGGGTATCTTCGGACTAGGGATACCGGACACGCTGACTCGAACATTAACTGGATCGTCTGCGGTGGTAGCGGCTTTAGCCTCCGCCAGCGTCCTGGACTAGGTTAACAGAGTCTTATGGTACTGAAAGTAATCACACCCACAAAGTAGCGATCGCTGTAACGTCAGGAATGGTTACGGCTCAAAAAAACGCAGACCATACTCGTTTTTACGAATTGATGTCCAAGGTTGCCACAAAGTTTTGTGTCCGACCATTTATTTCTGGTGCGTTCAGAACCAGTAGTTTTGATATGAGTCACCTTGAACCATTTGAATTTGTTGTTAGGCAACAAAATAGTGTGCAAAAGGTTTTATAAGTCAGAGAAATTATGTTAAGTTTCTGAGTTAAATACTTACTTTATGTATAGTAGATCAATTCCTTAATCCAACTTTAGGAACTAAGTTTACAAGTTTAGTTTGGTATAGTATACTAAGCTATTATTTGTCTTTGTTTCTAGGACTTCCTTATTCCTAGACACAACTTATTTTGATGAAACCAGCCTAAGCATTAAATGAAATACTCTAACTGAGGCTTGACTGGAATGTATTCTAGGCGCTGCAATTCTGCTGCCACTTTAGCAATGCTTTCCTTAACAGTTTCTTCTGAGGTGTAGCAAACAATGTCAGGATTTAGGGGTTCTTCGTAAGGAGCATCAATCCCTGTAAAAGCTCTAATTTCCCCTGCTCTTGCCATAGCGTAGAGACCTTTAACATCCCGCTCCTCACAAACTTCAAGTGGTGAGTTTACATAAACTTCTATAAAATTTTCAGTTGTCCTTCTAACTTCATCCCTGGAAGTCCGATAGGGACTAATTGCAGCTACAATTGCCACCACATCATTGCGGCTAAGTAGATTTGCCACAAAACCAATGCGACGAATGTTAGTTTCGCGGTCTTCTCTGCTGTAACCTAATCCTTTTGAAAGGTTTGTTCTTACTACATCACCGTCTAAAAGCTCAACTAAGCAACCGCGTTCTTTAAGTTCACGCTCTAGTCCTTTAGCAATCGTAGTTTTGCCTGAACCACTGAAACCTGTAAGCCAGAGGATTAGACCTTTACTGTTACTTTTCATGATTTTTGTTACTCAATAGTTACTATATTGATTGGATTAATCAGTTGCGTACTAATACTTTAGTTCCGTACATTAATTGTGTACCGCAGACTAAACATCCTTGATGACACACTTACATTACCAAATTTAGTTTTAAGATCAGCAGGTAAACTTGCTAAAAGCAAGAATGGGCAATTCTTATAGTACGAACTATGATTTAACTTTCTCAACACTAACACTTGTTTAACCATTCTTTGATTACTGCGGTGTTAACGGTGTAGCTGCCATTCCTCCTGGCACTACTCACCTTCCACAGCAGGGAGATCGCTTTTATTGTTATACCTTCCCGAAAAAATTGTCAATAATATACACAAAACTCACCTTGTAAGTTTCCTACTAAGGAATATTCCACTCTCAGCTATAGGTTTGAGCATCACATTGTACTTAAAATTGATTTCATATTTGATATTCCCACAGCACTATGACTCAACAATTAGATTTGCCATTCCGAATTGAACGAGATTCAATGGGAGAGCGGCAGATTCCTAGCAGTGCCTACTACGGCATTCAAACGCTGCGGGCAATGGAAAATTTCCCGATTAGTGGGATCAAGCCTTTGCCTACTTATATAGATGCAATTGTGCTGATTAAGAAAGCAACCGCGATCGCTAACGGTGAATTGAGTTGCATTCCCCAAGATATTAGTCAGGCAATTGTCCAGGCGGCTAGTGAGGTGTTAGCTGGCAAGTTACGTGACTCTTTTGTTGTAGATATCTATCAGGCGGGTGCTGGAACTTCTCATCACATGAATGTAAATGAAGTTTTAGCGAATCGGGCGCTGGAAATCTTGGGTAATGAAAAGGGTAACTACGAACGAGTGAGTCCGAATGACCACGTTAATTACGGTCAGTCTACCAATGATGTGATTCCCACGGCGATTAGAATTGGTGGTTTATTAGCGTTGGAACGGACACTTTACCCTGCTTTAGTAGAAGCGATCACTGCTTTAAATAACAAGGCAGAAGAATTTAAAGATATTGTCAAATCCGGTAGAACTCATCTGCAAGATGCTGTCCCTGTAAGGCTAGGAGAGAACTTTCGCGCTTGGTCATATATTCTTAAGGAACACCAAAACAGAATTAAAATTGCTGCTGCTGATTTAACGTGTCTAGGTTTGGGAGGGAGCGCAGTAGGAACAGGGTTAAATACTCATCCTCAGTATTGCGATCGCGTTGCCCAGATATTGTCGCAACTAACTAACCAGCCTTTGCAACCAGCCTCACATTTAATGGCAGCAATGCAAAGTATGGCTCCATTTGTGAATGTTTCAGGCTCTTTACGAAATCTAGCTCAAGATTGCGTCAAAATTTCCCACGATCTAAGGCTGATGGATTCAGGGCCAAAAACAGGCTTGAAGGAAATTCAACTGCCCCCAGTCCAGCCTGGATCTTCGATTATGCCAGGGAAATATAATCCAGTAATGGCAGAGATGACGGCAATGGTATGTTTTCAGGTGATGGGTTATGACAGCGCGATCGCTCTAGCAGCGCAAGCAGGTCAGCTGGAGTTAAATGTAATGATGCCACTGATTGCCTACAATTTGATTCACAGTATTGAAATTTTGGGTAACACGCTCTTTGCACTAACCGAGCGCTGTATTAAGGGAATTAGTGCTAACCGCGATCGCTGTCTTGGTTATGCAGAAGGTAGCCTCGCCCTGGTAACAGCCCTAAATCCTCATATCGGTTATCTCAATGCAGCTGCTGTAGCGAAAGAATCTTTGGAAACTGGTAAATCACTGCGGCAGATTGTGATTGAGAAGCAGCTGATGAGTGCTGAGGAATTAGCCCTCGTGCTGGATTTGGAGCAAATGAGTGCAATCCGACCATCATCCTCATAAGTTGTATTCTGTTGTAAAGAACTAAGACCAGAGAAGCACTTTTAGTAAGGGAAGAGGAGATACTTTCTTGACAAAGTTAGAAACTAAATGTGCCAATACTTTCAGTGTAGTTGCTTCTCCTTACAAGTAACTGGTCGGCTGTCAGTAACACTAGCATAGAAAGAAATGGTGTCTTAAAGATACTCCCTCTATGCTGTCAGGGAATAGCTCTCTTGTGTAACAGTAATAATTACAGCGTAATTATTTATCAGGAGTTTTCCGGTGGCACAAAATACTATTAGTAGAAAAAATCTGATTAATAGTCTTATTACTGGTCTATTTATCGGTTTAATTGCTGGGGTTCCTTTGGGATGGATAGCAAACCAGTATTTTGTTGAACAACGTTTGGCTGAAAATTTAATTTGTCGGGAGAAGAATAGAAATCAGCCTGAAGCGGTTGTTCAGTCGATTTGTGGCTCTAGGTTTTAGACGTTAATTTGCTGCTAGGGTGATAATCTGTTCTCAAATGCTGGTTGGTTAAGGTGTCAATCAATATTGGATTTAAAGCGGATGAGTAAGTGGGAATTAAAGGCATTAACAGGCGATCGCTCTTTCTACGGCTAATCTACTAAAGCAATAGAATTTTAACCAATCAGCAAGCCTAAATTAGTTGTACCTGATCCAGTGCCAACTTAAGCTAGGATGCGACTGGGGCATTTAGGACTGGCAAAAATACGGTTTGCGCTACAACCTGCTCAACTCCAAAGCCACGATTAGAACTTACCACACACGGCTGATGCTGATTAATTTTAGGATGCTGTGCGTAGATTAAGCCTATCTTGAATATCCAGTTAATTAAAGAACCTATGCGTGTCTAGGCAGAACACTAGTTGAGGATAGGACGAATAGAATTAAGTGTAGAAAATGCTACAGACAGATACAAAAACTCTGGATAATCTATTTAGACCTCCGATTGCTCAGCAACCGCCCTACTGCTAGCGGCGGTTTTTTTAACGAAAGTTAGAATTACATTGAGATTGTTTGCTATCGAACAGTCTCATTGAGAGAAATCGTTACTCCGCCAGAAACAAAGCCGCAAACCGGAAGCCGGAGTACTCTACGTGAAAGCCCGCCACCAGCTCCGACTCCGCCTCCGGAATGTCAAAAGGCGCCCGGTTCGACTCGGCCAGGGAGGCAATGTAGTAGATGACGAAGCCCAGCAGCATAAACGGCATCCGCACG
>JAUJND010000105.1 GCA_030446505.1 Chroococcidiopsidaceae cyanobacterium YX2bin18
AAATCCTCAGCGCTGCCCATCCAAGGTGTCATTTTTGATTTAGATGGTGTGCTGACCGATACTTCGGAATTTCACTACCGCAGCTGGAAACAACTGGCTGATGAAGTGGGCATTGCTTTCGATAGGGAAGCTAATGAGATGCTGCGGGGTTTGTCACGCCGCGATTCACTATTGCAACTGCTGGGTGAGCGGCAAACTGATGAAGTTGAAATTCAAAAAATGATGGCACGCAAGAACGGCTACTATGAAAAATTGATCCAACATCTTAGCCCAACTGATTTGTTACCAGGGGCTGATGAGTTATTGGATGAACTGCGGGCTGCTGGAATTAAAGTGGCGATCGCTTCCTCTAGTAAAAATGATCACGTTGTCTGCCAACGCTTGGGTATTACTAATAAATTAGACGCGATCGCTGATGGTCACAGTGTTGAGTTCCATAAGCCAGCCCCCGATGTATTTCTCCACGCTGCAAAGCGCCTGGGTTTAGAACCATTACAATGTTTAGCAGTAGAAGATGCTACTTCCGGTGTAGAAGCAGCGCTGGCAGCCGGAATGTGGGTCGTCGGGCTAGGACCAATTGAACGAGTAGGTGCAGCTCACTTGGTTTATGAAAGCTTGGCAGGATTGCGCTGGTCTGACTTATTGGCAAAACTTAAGCAAACCCAAATGTTTGCCTGTACTATACCGATCGCTAGCTATCTTGGTAGGGGTTAGGGCTAAAAGCAAGGGGGCTAGATAGATAGCCCTCAACCACGTATCCCTAGCTTTTATGTGCGCGAAATCTTTTAAGGCTAATACCTTTCCCTAAGTAAGAGCGCCTAAGTGACTTTATTTAATCTTCGTCCTGCTCACCCTTATAGCCAGGAGAAGACTCGTAAAGCGCATCCAATTGATCGCGGGCATCCTCAACATTGATTGAGCGCATGACTAGAAGCGGATCTTTAATTAGGTTGCCTTCTGTGTCCAATAACTCTGGATGTAGTGCTAACTGGGATGAAGATGAAAGAGAGGGAAAGGTTTTTTGCGACATTGGCGATCGCATTGTTGCATAACTGCGATCTCGATCAACACTAAACATTACCAAATTTCGGATTAAGTTGGTGACAGCTATAAGCGCAAGAATTGTAAAAGCAAGAATGTAAAGTAGTTGTAACATTATTTTATTCTCCGAGCCAGGCAGTTAAAAAAAGTTTTAGCACGCACCTATTCAAACACTTGAGCAATTAAGGAAACACTACATCTAATTATTAATTAGTAAGTATCTCAAATTGTATTGCTCCTTCAGCCTTATATACCATTTTCCTGCTGATGAGATTGCTCTGAGTGGAACCGCATTGCCACCTTCCAGCATTCTGTCACTAGCTGATGCCAAGGCATTAACGCTGCCATATCAATACCGACTTGACCTCCTGTAGCCTGAAACAGCATATTCGCCGTAATAACTTCCTGCTGTGCCTGCTTGACTCGCTCTAGCAACTCGGATTGTTGCTTAAAACTAAGACAAGAAAGTTTCTCATTTTCTAACAGTGAACGCGATCGCTCAAACCAGTACTTAAAATCTTCCAACAGGGGTTGCAATATGGTTTTGAGTAACTCAGGCTCAGGTAAGTTGGGGTTAAGCATGAATAACGAATAGATTATTATCCTACCTTATAATATTAACTCTCTTTAAGTTTCTTAATCTTTACCGTAAGCAATAAATATGAAAGCAAAATTAAAAGGCATAAGTCGTAAGTCAGAATCATTACTAAATTAAGTATTTTTACTTAAAAAATAACTAAAACGGGCAACAGATGAGTGTTCCTCTCCACTTCTAGGCAAAATCCAATAGCATACTGGCGATCGCGCTTCAGTAGAACTAGAACTTATACCTGTCAGATGAGGAAGCTTGCCATAGCTTAATAAGAAGGCTATTAAGCCAAACTACCTACACTTACTAGTAAGATACTTCTCAGTAACACTGGCACAAAAGAGGCTGTTGACTAACTTGTGAGGTTTAAGGCAGTGGTGGAGAGGTTAATGGCGGCGTTTACGTAGCTTCGGATTTCTTGACTGTGGTTGGGATAAAAAGTACTTAAAGTAGATATAACTGGTTAATTACTAGTTGTTGCAAAATGACTTTCACCTGAAGTAGGTATTTAGTTCTACTTTAGGAATTCAGTTTGAAATAGCTCAACACACAATGAGTCGTTACTTAAAACTTTGAGGACTTCAGAAACGCCACCCTTGAGCACGCTTACTTCAAAAGTATTGCCACGCCACTTCTCAACTGCGTGTTACCCGGTAACGTTCAATAAGTAGCAATTACCAACCACAGCTAATACAAAATAGCAGAATTGACATATTTTAAGCGGTTAGGATTAATACAGATATTCATCCACAGTAAATAATAATACTTAATATTAAAGATTTTACTTTTGTCAAGCATCTAATGGTATAAATTTTACATACACTGAACTTAGTTCGCCACCGTAGGCAATGAAAATCTACAGAACTATCCTCTGCGCTTAGTTTGGTATAAATACTAACTTCAACAGAGAACGGGTTGGACTTACAGTACAGCTTAAACTTGGTTTTGGAAATTGCTACGTGAGTGGTGAAGATTAATATCAGCCGTATGTCTCGGCTACAGCATCCTTAATTCTATCCAAGCACAGTTGTTTTGTAATTATGGCAAATTTAGATGCCCTGCTTGAGCAAAATCAAGCGAGAGCGCAGGCTCTTTCCCTGGAAGCAGATCGCGCTATTGAAGGAATCAACCAAACTCAGCAATTCGCTACAACCTTAACCACAAACATCACTTCAGCAAGTGAGCAAGCTCAAGCTAATTTTGAAGCATTAAGTACTCAACTAGCAGAAGCTGAACAAACCTTAGAAAGCGAAGCCCAGAGTGTAAAGGAAAACCTGAATGGAATTCAGGCAAAAGCAGGCGAACTGGAGGCTCAAGTTGAACAAGCACTTGACCAAGTAAAGAGCCAGATGAGCGACTTAACAAGTCATACTGAGGAAATGTTAGCTGAACTCAATCAAGAAGCTGAAACAACAAAAGCTAACTTCAGTGAATTATCTCAACAAGCTCAGGATTTCGAGACTGATGTTGATACTCAATTAGAAAGTGCTAATAGTAGCATTGGGGATTTTCATGAGTTAGTCGATACAGTCAAAAGCAGCTTCAATGATAAAAAAGCAACCTTAATTGAACAGTTTGATGCATTTGAGGAAAGTGTCAAAGAAAAGCTGGAATCTGTAATGGAAGATTTTGCCGAGTTGATAGAGTCAGGTGACAGCAAGCTCACAGATCTAGAAAGTGTCTTAGATACAACTTCTGGTGACGTTATTAATAGCATGAGTCAAAAATTTGTAGAAGAAGCTGTAGGCGAACTTTCCGAATCAGGAGGTAAGTTGACTGAGGCTATATCCTCTTTAAAAGAGGCTGGAGAAAGTTCTAGTCAACTCTTGGAAGGAGAACTCGGCAAAATTATCGGCAATATAGATGATGTAGTTACTGGTGTTGAGCGAATCAAGAGCCTATTTTGGAAATGGTGGATTCTATTCTAGGATGAGTGTTCTATTTGTTAATGTATGCAGTTAATGAAATAACGGAGGCAAGTATAAATGTCACAAGTTGCAGAATTTGGCAAATCTCTTGAAGAAGCTACTGAGAATTTAAATCGGCTTTTAGGTGTATTAGAAGACGCTCATACTCAGCTTGAAGGAGTTAGCTCAGAGTTCGAGTCTAATGCTGATGATTGGAACCAAATCGCTGAGAAGGTGGGCGCTAGTATAGAAAGCCTGGGAGAAGCATTAGAAGCAGCTAAAAGTAGTTTGGATACTCAATCAGAGGTAACTGCGGAGTTTGACACATTGCAGCAAACTCTTACTGAAGTTGAGGGAAAATTTGATGAATCTATTCAAGCTGTAGAAGAAGTTTATAGCGCTTTTGAGACAGAGGTTACTAATAGCCGAACAGAATTAGATGAGGGCATGACTGAAGTTAAAGAGGCTTTTACGGAAATGACAGAAAAGCTGAGTGAGATTGAAGGAGAGTTAACTGAAGCAAAAGAAAATACCCAAGAATCGTTTGATAACTTAAGTGAGGCGATCGCGGAGTTGCAGCAGAAAATAGAAACTGCTCAATCGGAGACAGAAACTGATTTTGAGGCATTAGGCAGTGATATTGCTGACACTCATACAGCTGGTATTGAAACTCTATTCAATGATTTCAGCAACCAGCTGAGCCAAGAGCAGATGACTGCTATCACTACTTGCTTTGATGATTGCGGAACCAATTTTACAGACCTATACGATAATTTCAGTAGTGAAATTGGAAGTACGGCAGATGAATTAAAAGAACGCGGTTCTGAAATTCTGAATAATGTTGCCGATCAGTTTGGAGATTCGTTACATGGAGACTTAGAAGATGCCTTTAAGGATGCAATTGAAGATGCAGTTGAGGGCATGATTGAAGAAGTTGCAGAAAATATTTTAATGATGAATGTAGGTTCATCTGTCACTAGTTCACTGAGTCCAATATTACCGCAATTAGCAGCAGCTAAAGTAGCTATGTCACTTGCAAATGAGATGCTCAGCTTCATTGATTGATCCCAAGCTGTTAGATTTCAAATTTATTGAACTCACTAGATAAAGGTATCTGAACCATGAATCAGGAATTAAGTTTGTTGTCGCAAAAAGCTCTGCTAGCTCCAGATACACTTAATAACATTTTTCAGGAAGCAACAGAACTTCAGAATATTACGAGCCAGCTAGAAACAAGCATTGAAGAGAAGCAAACTCAGGTAACAGAGGTTTTTACTCAAATTGAAACTGCTCTTGATGAATTACAACAAGAAGTTTCAAATATCCAAAATCAGACTCAAGAGGAAATTGCAGAAGTAGAAACTGAAATTGAGTCTTTGAAAGAGTCAGTTACTGAAGCTCAAGAGCAATTAGTTGATGAGATTCAGACCGTAGGAGATAAAATTGCTAATCTTAAGACCAAGATAGATGAAGGTAATACATCTACAGTAGAAGCTAATCAGGCAGTTCAGACAGCTTTAACAGAGGCGCAGTCAAAAATTCAGTCTGGTCAAGAGCAGTTAGTGGCTGCTCTAGATTCAACAACTCAAGAAGTTGATGAGTTGCGTGAAAAGCTTGATGTCGCCAAAACTAATGTTAGTGAACAGGTTGACCAGTTAACCGCAGCAACGGAGGAGGCGCAACAAGGGGTGATCGCTAAAATTCAAGAGATGGTGGATAGTTTTACTACGCTGGGAGATGACTTTACAACGAAGTTGACTGGTGTAAGCACAGATGTAGTCAAGGGTGAAGTAGATAGTTTACTCGAACAGACGCAGGGAAAAATTGAAAATGAACTTAAAGAAACGGTTGAAGAAGCTATTAAGCAAGTGCAAGAAACCATTAAGGAAATGACTGACAAACTTAAAGATGCAAATTCTGAGGCGGCATCTGAAAGGCAAGCACTAGAGCCTTTATTTGATGAAGTGAAAGACTTAATTGATCCAATAAAAAATGGTATCGACAGTGTAATGGATGTCATCTCAAAAATTCCTGGTATGTAGTTAAAAATGCATTTGCTAGAAATTTAAGCTTCTGACTATTTACTTAACTCAAAAAATTAGGAAACCAGGAATGGAGGTCTGCAATGGCTGAGTTTGATGCGACTATTACAGAAACTGTTACTAAGTTAACGGCATTACTTGAGCAAGCTGAGCAAGCACAAACAAGTTTAGAAGAATCAAGAGCGAAAGTATCAGAAGTTTCAGAACAAGTTGAAACTGATTGGGATGAGTTGAGCGATCGTGCTCAGACTCTGCTAGAGCAAGTGACAAATGTTAAAGAAGAACTGACTACAGAAGCAGAAGGTGTGAGCCAAGCTCTAACACAACTCAAAACTAACGTTGAAACTCTGCAAAATGATGTTAACCCAGAGCTAGATGATACTAAGGCGGCGATCGCCTCCCTGGAGGATCAGGTAGAAAGTTTAGTACCAGAACTTGAAAGTACCTTAGAGGTGGTTGAAAATTCTCTGACTGCACTCCAAGATCGTAGAGGGGAGCTGGATGCAGTGCTAGAAGACGCAGTGTCTAAAGCAGAGGATTTTCTAGCGAATGAAGTTACTACTGAACTGCAAACTCATCAAACTGAAATTGAACAGCGAGCAACAGAACTCCAAAGTTACATCACTGAAGAATGCCTTCCTAAAGTTACAGATAAGGTGACTGAGTTTACCAGCACATTGAGCAAGTAGTAGAAAAACTGACAGGAAAGCTGCAAGAAATAGGAGATACAACCGAAAGCTCCCGCGCAAGAAATCGTTGCAGCAAGTTAATCAATTCCAAAGAGCAAACTCTTGGAGAGCTTACGAAGTACTGCTCAACAGCTAGAGCAATTAATGGATACTTTAAAAGCAAGGCAGTTTGACACAGCAGTACGAGTGTAATTACGGCTAAGGACTCGCTGGAATCTGGAGTTACAATGCAACTAATACCGGGGTGAATACAGCAATGGGTATCTTGGAGGAAGCACAAGAACTTCTAGATAGATTTGTTAGTTAAAACTTAAACTCGCTTAAGCTTCTGTAGCTCACCTCTGTCTTTTTCTAGGTTTTTTCTGCTGGAGCTTGAGCGAGTCTAGATTGGCTTTAACAAACATCTGATTTTCTCGACTTCACTAATATAAGCCGTGGTGTTCTGCCACGGTTTCAAGCGTTTCCTTAAGCCGTTGATCTTCTGCCTCCAATCTCCAGTTTAAGTTTTTGCACAATTTTTTCTGCAAGGCTTTTTGCCAAAGACTGGTAATAACTAGATACCTCTTTCTTCAGTTTTGCTGCGGCTTCTTCTAGCTTTGATGTTTTGTCATGATCATAGCTGAGGGCTATTAAAAAGCTAAAAGGAAAGATGATAGCAGCTAGAGACATAGCAATTGATATTGCAGGTGGAATTCCGATATTAAACATCAAGCTACTTAATGAATTTAATACCCCTTTTATAATCTCGTTTTTATTAACAACAACCCCAAAGAGACCTAGAACTGAGAGTATAATACCAAGCGTCATCGCATTACTTCTGATACTTTTGAGTAAATAACCTACTAGAGAAATATCTTGGTAGGAAATTTCATCAGGAGCTTCTACTATTGATTCTTGAAGTATTCTATAAATATCAACATTCTGAATAGGTTGCAGCAGTGAAGCTGGTAGTTTTAGAGATGGGATGAAGTTAAGCGTCGCATAAGTTCTTTGAAACAGACCATTTAAACCACCTTCAGCGTAGGTGTTACTGATTCGCTCCCACTCCTCAGTACCCCATTCCCTCAAATTTGACTGACACAAATTATTAATAGCAAGGTTAACACTACCACCATTCTTGATAGTTTCTGATTGCAACCGGACAAATTTAAAGCCTTGCCGTTTAGCTACAAATGGCTGTAAATTATCTACAAAAGTTTCGATTTTATGATAAACACTTTTTTTAGCATATTCATCAAGTAGAGCAGCTTTTGATTGACTAAGATCATTTTTTATCTGCTTAAAAGTTTTTTCTTTATCTTTATTTACTTGTTTAAGGGAGTTTTTAATTTTATCTTTTAACTCACTCTGCCCTACTTCTAGTAACTTTTCTTCTTGTTGCTGAAGCTTAATCAGCACTTCTTCTCGTGCAGTAAAAACACGCTCAAATAAGGCTATTTGAGCTTGTAGTTGTCCTAAAACTCGTTTGGTAATAATATTCTCGCCTTCACGCTTAGCTAGCACCTCTAGAAACTCATGAAATTTATCAGATTTCTGCTGCTCAGGGTCTATAACTGTCGCCTGAACATTAGAATAGAAAGGAGATAATGATAAACAAGCTAGTTCAACAGATAAATTACTGTTTTGATGAAGCCAAGCCTCAGTTTCAGCTATGTTTGCTGTGATTAATTCAGGTAAATGCGTGTTAGGCGTTGGTACATCAAAAATAATTATTGACTTGCTAATATAAGTTTTACTTGCTTTTTCGAGCAGTTGCTTTTCATCAATTGACAATGGCTGATTGGGGTTAACAACCAAGCACAAAATATCACAATCAGTTAGGTGTTTATCTAACTTGTCCGATGCAGAGTCAGAATTGGACTGACACTCAAAAATGAATTCTGGACTACGATCGCACTCAGAGGCATAAGCCAGTGTAATGCGATCGCCTGACTGTAAAGTATGGCATCCCTGCAACTTTTGCCCATTAATATAAGTGCCGTTACTACTTTTAATCTCACCAATTTGGTCCCAAATTTGCCAGAGTGGAGTGGTATTGCCATCAGAGTTTAAAATGGGTCGAATCTCAGCCTGACGTTTAGAGACTTTGACGTATTTCTCCGGTACAACAATCTGACACTGAGGGTGACGCCCAATTACTATTTTCTGGTTAGGAGGAAGTAGATAACTTAACTGTTGTTTAGTATCAGTATGAAGTACGAGTGCAGCTGGCGGCAGTTGCTCTGCGAAACTAGATATCTTGAATTGGTATAAGGGCAATATTTTTTCAGTACTAAGGAAACGCTGTAGTGCTTGAGCTAGGACTGGAAATTTACTAAAAATTTGGATAGTAATTTCTGCTTTTAGAGAATCAGCAATCTTTTCCAATTCTTCAGAAATTGCTGCGTATGTCACATCTTGGTCAATTCTTGCTGCGACAAACTTTTGGAATTCCTGTATGCGCTGAGACAGCTTTTCTGATTTAAGAGACATTGTTGCAATAAATGTGTTGAGTATAGTCCGATAATTTCATTACTTACTTTGAGGATATGTATCCTCGCATTGTTTGGAACTGCTTAATAGCGTATTAATAATGGGCATTGTGCCTAAAGAAATGCTTGTTAACCAAAGAAGTGTTAAGCGCCAGTTCACCTGATAAAACGGATTGTCCTTACCTCTTAATTAAACAATCAAAAACTTACCAACCTTTTTCAGCTTCATCCGGGGAGGTTTCCAAGTCTGACTCCTGGCACGTTAGTGAGTCTGGCTCTTGGCACGTTAGCGAGTCTGGCTCTTGGGGCGTTGGTGAGTCTTGATTCTGGTAGATTTGCGAGTCTGGATCGTCGGGCGTTGGCTAGTCTTGGTCTTGGGGCGTTTGCAAGTCTTGATCTTGGGGCGTTGGCGAGTCTGAATTCTGGAAGATTTGCGAGTCTGGATCGTCGGGCGTTGGCAAGTCTTGCTCCGGGGATCTTTCTATGTCTGTCATAGTTACTGGAGCTTCATTTGAATCAGTTGGTCGTTGGTTTGGAGTTGGGTTTGGCTTACTAGTTGGTCGTTGGTTTGAAGTTGAGCCGGACTCACGAGTTGGTCGTTGGTTTGGAGTTGAGTTGGACT
>JAUJND010000106.1 GCA_030446505.1 Chroococcidiopsidaceae cyanobacterium YX2bin18
GTTAGATTAGCGGTGTTATTGCGCTTAAAACACGAAATTTATAAATTGGCACTAGGAATTTCAGCACCGATAATTACTATATCCAAATACGCTGATCGGATCTAGGTTTATTCCTTTAGAAACACCCCTAATCTTTCCCTAGTTTCTAAAGTATTTATTAAGATTAATTATTAAGAGGTTACTGTGACTTTACACGCTGAATTACACCGCCACTTAGGTGGTTCGGTTGTACCTCGTATCCTTTGGCGGTACTTCCAACGCCATTCTGCGGATTTAGCCGAGCGGTTTTCTGACTACTTAGAATTTGAGGATTTTTACACAAAACCGCGTAACACCTTAAATGAATATCTAGAATTGCATACGTTAGTAGAAAGTGTCCAAACTGTTCAAACGTTGCCCTATTTTATATATCGGCTAATTCGCGGCGCTTACATTTTTGAAAACTTGGCATATTTGGAGTTACGCTACACGCCTTATCTCCGAACACCTGAACACTTGAGTCAATCTGAGCGCATTCACCAAATGGCTGAGATTGTCGAAGTCGTTGGTAAAGCTAGTAGAGTGCCAGAGTATCCAATTGTAACTAGTCAAATTTTATGTATGCACTCGCGGCTACCTTATGAGGTGAATAAGGCAATTGTTGATTTGGCAGCGATAAATAAGGAGTATGTCTGCGGTGTGGATGTTGCTGGGGGAGATGGCTATTATGCCGAACGATTAGAGGAATTTGTTGAATTATATAAGTATGCGCGATCGCTTGGCATCAATACCACTGGACACCTCTACGAAACTACATCTGGCTGTTACCCAGAACTATTACCGTATCTAATGCGTATTGGTCACGGTATTCAAATTCCCCTATTACATCCAGAATTACTAAGTGAACTAGCTGAAAGGAAGCAGTGTTTAGAGGTTTGCCCTACTACATACTTGAAAACAGGAACACTAGAAAATATGCGTGCTTTGAAGCTAGTGTTTGACCGTTGTTTTGATGCAGGTGTAGACATTGCAATCTGCACTGATAATGCTGGCTTACACAATGTGCGTCTGCCATTTGAGTATGAAAGTCTGCTAACTCAAGATATTATTGATTTTAAACAACTGCAAGCTTGCCAGGATGCTGCTTTCCGTCATGCTTTTGCTTGGCCTTATAGTCAACGACCAGCATCAATTTTGACAGGATTGTTACAGCCAGAATCTAATAGTGATCCCAAGTTACTGCTGCAACCTCAAGTTTAATTAGATATTAGATAAATATTTAATTAACTTCTGCTCATACTTTGCACCTCCACTCACTCCATAAAATCAATTACTATGTTGCCAACAAGCTACGGACTAATAATTGAAGTTAATTCGAGCAGCGGCAACATTCTTCCTGGTTGAACTGAGGATGGTGCTTCTCCTCTCCGGTATGCCCCCATTGCCAAGTAAAATCCTTCAGCGTATGGATCACTCTCAATCAATATCTGACTAAACCCAAGAGCTTGGGCAGTTTTAACGGTATGTTGCCACAGTAATTTACTGTACCCGTAACCAATAGCATCAGGAGTCATAAAGAAATGATCTAAATCCGCTTTAGTCTTTTGCCCACACAAACTATAAAAACCGATAATTTGGTTTTTATGCTCAAGAATAAAAACTAGATGAGTGGCAACGTACTCTGGTGTAATTGTCAAGCCAAACTCGGCACGACAGGCATCCAAAAAATTAGCATCATAACCCCAATAGCTCTTGGAAAGGGCAGCAAGGTTGCTCAATAGGGCAGCTTCTTCTGGTAAAGCCTGTCGAATCAGTGTACTTGATTGACTATCTTGCATAGTTCATAGTTTAGCCCTACATCTAATGATTTGAATATCAAACCAATAGATTGCTAGAGCGCACTCTCGGTCATTGAATGTCCACGAGTCTTGTATCGCCTTCATCTCGCCGCTCAAAGTGCAAGATGCAAGATATGAGTCTATCTAAACGATAGCATTATGCTCAAAAGCTATCGTTTAAACTTGATTTAGTCTATTCTCCACCAATATTTATACTAGTATTAATTAACTCAGCCCCAGTTAGATTAACACCAGTCAAAGCAGCACCAGCTACATCAGCGTTAGATAAGTGAGCATTAGTAAAATTAACATCGGTGAGGTTTGCATTAGTTAAGCTAGTACCACTCACAAACGCTCCCGTCAAATTAGCTTCTTTTAAGTTAGCCCGACTTAAATCAGCACCTTCTAAATTGGCATTAACTAAACTTGCTCCCTGCAAATTAGCATTCCGTAAATCAGCACCAATTAAGTGAGCATCTTTCAAGTTCGCCCCTGCTAAGTTACAACTCGGACACTCTCCAGTTTCCAGCAATCGTTTAACTTGGGTAGGATTCTCAGCTTTAACTGGCGTTGCTATAAATAAGGTAGTTAATAGAGCTACAGTAGTCAAAATCTTAAGTTTCATTTTATTTTCCTCCTAAGAGGTTAAAAGCGATAGAATTGCTTCTATAAATAGCTTGGCTCAAGTTCTATACTTTTGCCCTCCCACGCAGGAATGAACTAGAAGATTAAAAGTTATTTCTCAGCGTGATCGCCTATCTGATATTTCTACTTTTACTTAGAAGCAAGCACTTGGTTACACTTAGTAATCAATTTTGTCTCTGCTCCTGATTACTAACTAAAGGTATTGAGTAGCTATCCTTTGATGAACCAACTCAACTGCTAGCTGAATAGCTGCTTTCATGCTAGTGGCATCAGCGATTCCCAAACCTGCAATATCAAAAGCTGTACCGTGATCCGGTGAAGTACGGATAAAAGGAAGACCAATAGAGGTGTTAACAGCACGGTCGAAGGCTAATTGTTTTACGGGGATTAAGCCTTGGTCGTGGTACAGGGCTAGATAGGCATCATGAGCTTTTGAGGAGTCACTAGAACCATACCAGGCAAGACTTGGCTTAACCCACATTGTATCTGGTGGTATGGGACCATCTAGTTGTAACTGGGAACGAGTTTTGCGCTCTTGCTCTAGCCAAGGAATTAACCACTCTTGTTCTTCCTGTCCTAGTTGACCAAGTTCGCCGCTGTGAGGATTCAAGCCAGCGATCGCAATTCTCGGTGTCGCCAAACCAAAATCTTGCCGCAAGCACTCCACCAGCAAATCGAGTTTATCAGCCATCAGCTGGGGTGTAAGAGTATCTGCTACTTGGCGTAGGGGAATATGGGTAGTGGCAAGTAGAGTGCGGAGTGTCCAGTTTGTGTGTGGCGATCGCGCTACAAATAACATTCCAAATCGCTCTGTCCCGGACTGTTGAGCTAATAATTCGGTTTGACCTGGATAATTATACCCAGCTGCTTTCCAGGCAGACTTAGCGATTGGTGCGGTAACAATGCCTTGGAATTCACAAGCTAGAGTGCGGGCGAGCGCTGTTGATAAATAAGCAAAGCTAGCTGCTCCACTTGCAGCATTACCCGTGCCTATCATAATTTGACGCTCTACTTCACTCCCCAACTGCATATCCAAAATTGTCAATTTATTTGGATCTACAAGATTCATACACTCTTGAGATTGGCATTGGTGATAAATTTTTAGCAGTTGTGACTTACTACCAATCACAGTAATGTCGCAATTTTGAGTTACTTGCGGATCTGCCAGAGCTTTCAAAATTACTTCTGATCCTATGCCAGCTGGATCTCCTAGCGTCAGAGCTAGACGTGGACGCTTAGATTCTTTCGATGTGGCGATCGCTGTTTTATCCAATGGGTCAATAGGAATACTTTTGTGCTTGATCCTCAACATTCTTTAGTCCGCGAAAGTCTGTCCAACGCTTTAGCTTTCGCTCTTCTTAATGTGCAAGGATCTACGACCTAACTATTTTAAAATACTTGAGACTGGTCTAACCTTGTCTTTAGGATGCCAACTTCATCAAGCTGGCATAGTATTTGGATATTCAGTTTACTTAAATCATTTCAAACGGAGAATTGTACCAATGGGCGGTGAAATGTTTACAGCTGCTATTTTGTCCTTCGGGTTAATCTTTATCGGCATATTCATGGGCTACGCATTGCTCAAAATTCAGGGTGACGAGGAGGAGTCTCTGTAGCTTAGATCATCAAGTAGCTTGCCTGAAAAGGAGTGAAGGGGTAAAGGCGACATAGAATTGTCTGTTTCTTGGCAAGAGAATTAGGAGAATACATCAATCTACTCCCCTTGTCCCCTGCTCTCAATTGAAAATCTTCTCTGATTTCTCATCCTAACTAAAAAGAATTTTTTATGGCTCTCATAAACCTTTATTTGTCAAGCATCTTCTGATACTATACATTGTAATAAAACTTTATGATTCATTAATAATCCCTCATGACTATATTAGTTATTGGTGCCACTGGCACCTTAGGAAGACAAGTGGTGCGCCGTGCTCTTGATGAGGGATATAAAGTACGCTGTCTTGTCCGAAGTCCTAAGAAAGCTGGCTTTTTGAGAGAATGGGGTGCAGAACTGGTGCCAGGAAATTTGTGTCAACCGCAGACGTTACCGCAAGCACTTGTTGGTGTCACTGCTGTAATCGACGCAGCAACCGCACGTCCTACAGATTCTCTAACGATAAAACAGGTGGACTGGGATGGAAAAGTAGCACTAATTCAAGCAGCCAAAACTGCTGGGGTTGAGCGTTTCATCTTCTTTTCACTTCTGGACGCTGAAAAATATCCAGATGTACCGTTAATGGAAATCAAGCGGTGTACCGAACTATTCTTAGCTGAAGCGGATTTGAATTACACTATCTTGCGGCTTTGCGGCTTTATGCAAGGATTAATTAGTCAATATGCAGTTCCAATCCTAGACGGACAGGCAGTTTGGGTTACAGGCGAGTCTTCGCCAATTGCCTACATGGATACTCAAGATATTGCTAGATTTGCAATCCATGCCTTATCTGTGCCAGAGACAGAAAAGCAAACTTTTCCTGTAGTAGGTTCTCGTGCTTGGA
Organism: Chroococcidiopsidaceae cyanobacterium YX2bin18; assembly: GCA_030446505.1. Taxonomy (GTDB): domain Bacteria; phylum Cyanobacteriota; class Cyanobacteriia; order Cyanobacteriales; family Chroococcidiopsidaceae; genus JAHHHE01. Next base: position 4,958 of record JAUJND010000106.1, read on the forward strand.
GCGCTGAAGAAATCATTAATTTATGTGAGCGATTGTCAGGACGAGATGCAAGAGTGACGCGAATGCCGATCAACTTACTACGTACTGTGCGCCGGGTGTCACGCTTTTTTCAGTGGGGTTGGAATGTTGCTGATCGACTGGCGTTCACAGAAGTGTTGGCAACTGGTAAACCTTTGACAGCACCAATGGATGAAGTTTATCAGATATTTGGGTTGGAACCCCAAAAGACGACTACTGTAGAGAGTTATTTACAAGAGTACTTCAGTCGAATTCTTAAAAAGCTGAAGGAGTTAGATTACGAAAAAACAAAGACTAAGAAGCAGACACCAAAGACCCCTTTTAAAAAATCTTGAATAAACAGAATTTCGGAGCTAGGAGGGGATATTATGTATTCTGCGTTGCGATCGCTAAGTTTTAACTCCTAACTCCTTGTTGGTCAAAAATGTGCAACGATCAACTCAACAACAAGCAGTGCCTTAATTTGGATATTGAGTGTGCCGAAAGTAGGCATTATTTACAATGACGTTAAACCGATAGCAGGTCGCGTCGCTAACGAGTTGCAAGACAAGCTAACCGCTATTGGTTGGGATGTTTGCCTGACAACGGGTGTTGGAGGAATCCTGGGCTACTCTACGCCTGAAAGCCCTGTTTGTCATACCCCAATTGATGGCTTGACACCTCCTGGTTTTGACTCAGAAATGAAGTTTGCTATAGTGTTAGGGGGAGATGGCACAGTTCTTGCTGCTTCTCGTCAGGTTGCCCCGTGTGGTATCCCGCTGCTAACAGTGAACACTGGGCATATGGGGTTTCTGACTGAGATTTACTTAAACCAGCTACCCGGAGCACTAGAAAAGGTAATTGCGGGTGAGTATGAAATTGAAGAGCGGGTGATGTTGCTCGTCAAGGTGTTTCGGCTAGATTCACTACTGTGGGAAGCTCTGTGTCTGAATGAAATGGTGCTGCACAGGGAACCGTTGACGAGTATGTGCCATTTTGAAATTGCAATAGGTCATCATGCACCAGTAGATATTGCAGCGGATGGTGGTGGATTGTATCCACACCTACTGGATCAACGGCTTACTCGCTGAGCGCAGGTGGTCCCGTAGTTACACCTGGAGTATCTGTTGCAACTAGCACTGATTTGTCCCCATTCCTTAGCTTCTAGGGCGCTGTATTTGCAGATACTGAACCTGTGACGATTTTATCCGCTAATCCAAACGCGACTGGCAGGGGTCAGGTGGTAGATGGCAATGCAGGGTGCTACGTGCCCTTACCAGAAGATCGGTGTATTTGGAGCGATCGGCTCTACTGTGCGCGATTCATCCGCTTTGCAATCGCCGGAGTTTTTTCCGAATTTTGCGCGAAAAATTAGTTGGGGTCTGCTCACATAGCAAACCCACCTCGGTTGAGCTACCATAGCCCACAGAATAGTGTCAAGTAGTTATACTAATAAGTATTAATGCCCAGTTAAATATTCTTAGCTGGTGCTTTGTAGAGAGTGATGTCTAAGCGTTACTTACAGTCTCAGTATCAACCTGAGCGGCTTATGAGTACAGAAGACCGCAACTTTGTGTTTTGCCACTGAGACCGACGAGAATCTAGCGGCTGAGGTCAGTCGTGATTTGAAGGAATCAGGCTAAAGAACCTATAGTGCTACCGATGCAACGAGTGGCTTACAATACTCCCGTGGATTTCCAGCCGGTTTTGATTAGACAGGACCGGATGCTGCCAGGAGAATCGGGGTTGTGGGCTATGTAATCATCTTCGCAGCACTGGAGCGCGGGGTGCCAATGGTGGTTTTAGTAATGGGGCGTGACACGGTTGATGACCGCGTAGCTTGCTTGAAGCTGGCGCTGATGATTACTTCCTCAAACCTTACCGCTCAGGATGACTTTTGAAGCTGGTGCGCCTCTATTTGCAGCCCGATTCTAGTGAGACAGAGCAGTTACGATTTGGGCGATTTGGTTTTAGATTTAGCAACTCGTAGAGCACTGCGCCATGGACGAAAAATTGACTTGACAATGAAGGAATTTGAACTGCTCAAGTATCTGATGGAGCATCCGCGTGAGGTGTTAAGCCGCGAACAAATTTTAGAAAATGTTTGGGGTTACGACTTTATGGGAGAGTCGGGTATCGTAATTGAAGTGTATGTTCGGTATCTACGCCTCAAGATAGAAGATGACATCAAAAACGGTTGATCCAAAACAGTACGGGTGGGTACGTATTAAGGAAGCTTAATAAAGTTTTGAATTTTAAGTTTTGAGTTTTTGAAAGTAGGGGACAAATTGCTGAAAGTCAAAAATTAGAGATTTATCCTTTAAAAATTAATGTTGGGAGCCAGCAAAAGTGAGTCGTTGGTCAAGTGTACTGGGAATAATGTTAGGTATTTTACTGCCTCTGGCTGTTCGCCGACACTGAAGCATTCCCGCCAAATTCACTGCCTGAACAAGCTAAAGCTCCGTGAATTTAGGTCAAACACTACCAATTTCAGCGCAAGCGATTATTTCTGGTCAATAATTGAGTTGGAAGTAGCGCAGACCAAGAACAACAGGCTACGGGATTAATGTATAGAACTGCTCTACCGGACAACCGGGAATGCTGTTTTCCTTTGATTCGCTCCAACCCGTTGTGGTTTTGGATGAAGAATGTCCGCATCCCACTTGATATGATTTTTATCAAGGATGGGGAAGTAAAGGCGATTCTGCTTCGCTACAGTACCTCCATGTAAAGCCGAGCCTGTTCTACTTACGGATCTGGAACAGCAGTCAACTGGGTAATTGAACTCCGTGGACGAGCAGCAGAACTTGGTTTAAAGGTCAATGATAAAGTAAAAATTAAGTTCTTGATTCTCAGCGCTTGCGCCCTTAAATTATATATAGCTTAAAATTAATGACTGTCTCAAAGCTATCAACTGGGAAAAATTAGCTAGCCTACAGGCTTACCAATTAATCACTGAAAAGGTTTTGGTTTTACGTTTCAGAAAATTCAAGCAAGTTCGATATCTTAATAAAAGTTTAAAATGGCACAACTCATTACACTAGGTTTCAATAAGGGCGAAGGTACAAACTAACTCACAATTTAGCAGAAATTAGCTTTACTTTTAATACTCAAATTATCTGTTTCGATACTAGGCTTTGTAGTTTTAAAGCATTGGTTTACTAATTCTTCCGATATACATTCGAGGACTAGTGAATACAAGGTATGGCACAGCGGAAATCTTCCTTAGTATAGGTGTACTCAATCGCAGTCCTGAAGTAAAGGTATTTAACTAATTTTGCGGCACGTTTACTGGATTAAGTTGGCATTACACAAGTTGTACAGATTTTAGTCTACTCTTTAATTAATCAAAACCTTAATAAAAAACAATACTAGCTGAATTGCTTTGGAGGTGATTGAAGTCGCAGCCAAGCAGAAAAAAATAGAGCAGATACTGGCTACTAGCTACTTAAGTAATTGGAGCAATTTTACAAAAATTATGTTTAACAAAGGAGGTGAAGAATTAATGGGCAATTAACCTATTCTCGGTTTATGCATTTTCTCCAAGAGGATTTGGCAATTTCGTCAGCTTCAATTTGCAGTAGCTCTGCGCTACCGAGAGCAAGATCCAGGTCCATTACCGAAGATGATTCTGTGGCAGTATGGTCTGATTACACTGGAACAGTTAGACCAAATTTATGATTGGCTAGAGACGGCATAGGCAATAAGTGCTTATTCAGGAGATTGGGAATGCCAAACCGATGCCTTAAAGCGCGATACTCATACCCAAACTAATTCCAGAACGACTTTTAATTTATTTCAAGATAAGAAGAGTGGACATATCCAATCCGCTCTCTTGATTATTAACTATCAGTTACAAATTAGGATTGGGCAAACACACGAGCCGCCGCTGCCATACCCGCCCAGGGTAAAGCTTTCGTAACCTAATTCTCTCAAGGCAACTTCAAGGATGCGATCGCACTTAAAATATCGCATCGCTAACAAAGCCCAAATGCCCAATGCGGAAAATTTCTACTTTGAGGTGATCTTGCCCGCCAGCTAAAGCAATATCAAATTTTTTCTTCAAAATCGCCCGAATCTGCTCAGCCAACTTTTTCTGGTGCTATAGTAATCGCTGGACTGGCAAAACTATCTTCCGCAAATAGTGTAAATTCAAACCTTTTATCCAGGCGACAAACAGCATTCATTAGCACGCAGCGTTAAGCAAAAATTCCTGACAAACCTTCGCTGGCATCATCTGCAAAGTCGTTCAGCAGAAGCAACCATTAAATTAACTGGCGGGGTAAAGGGGGCAGTATTTTTTGCAGGATTTATGACACGCCTAAGTCCAGGTGCGCGGCAGCTTCTTAGCAGTTTTTGTATGCTGACCAAGCTTTAGGACTAACGGCGACAAAGCTCAACCCAGCAGGCGGAATCATGTAGCCTTTCTGCAACCAGAGGCAATTGTATTCAAACCTCAGGCATCCATCGGCAGATTAACTGCGCCTAAACTGGTTACGGCATCAACAATAATTAGTGCTTCACCGTGTTCTTTAACGTATAAAATAATTGTTTCTGTGGTCGTTCAGTACACCTGTCGAAGTTTCGCTATGGGTAATGACTACGGCTTTGACCTGTTTTTCCGGATCAGCTTGCAGTTTTCACAAACAGTTGCGGGTCAAGTGGTTGTCCACTCTGCTGCAATTTTTTCGACTTGCAGGTTATAGGCTTCACCAACTTCCACCCAGCGTTCGCCAAATTTACCGTTACAGCCAACTAAAATGCGATCGCCTGGACTCAGAAAATTAATCATTCCGGCTTCCACAGCACCAGTACCAGTCGTGGTCAACATCAGCACATCACTCTCGGTTTGATGCAGCCACTTTAGGTTCTGTGTCACCTCTGCCATCAGGTTGCTAAATTCACTGGAGCGGTGACCAATTGGGTGCTTGGCTAAGGCGAGTAACGCCGCCTCTGGCACTGGCGTTGGACCAGGAATCATCAGCATCAGTTTGTCGTCCATTGTTCCTACCGTCTAAATCTGAGTTATTGGGGTTAAGATCCAGAATCGCACAACTCTAAAGCGTCGTTAACTGTTCACTACAAAATATATTGCTGAGTAAGTTTAGTCCGCTTATAGATCAACTCCTTTAATGCAATCAATAGGGGGAGTTATTACGAGTAAAAAGTAACCTGGTCTAATTTAGATTTATAGATTGCTATTACTTGTAATTAATACAATAAACCTTACTCAGTGTGATAATTGAGCGACCAGCGGGACTCAATTGGCATCTGAGCTGCTTCACAACTTTCTTCCAAGTACCGTTGTTGAGCAGCGGCTTTGCGAATAGTAATAATCAGTTGATTGACCTGAGCGCTTAAATCTGGTTTTTGACTTACCGCAGACCTAGTTTGTTGCTCTAATAGTTGTAATAGTAGTTCGTAGTGAATGGACGATGGCAGGGGAATTGTCTCCATAAAAGCTGAGTCTACTCCAATGGCTATACTACTGAGTGCTACTTTATACTAAAAGCTTACTATAAGCAACTTGGCACAAACTAGTTATGTAGTGCGAAAGAGGGATGCGATCGCCGCTGCTAGATCCGGCTGCTTCAGTAGTGACTCTCCAATCAGTACTGCTTCTGCACCTGCTGATGTTACTAAAGCTAGATCGTCGGGAGTGTGCAACCCTGACTCACTAACGATCAGTATGCCTCGTTCCTGCAAATTACGCTTCCGTGCTGTTAAAAGGGAGCAGGTAGTTTGCAAGTCAACTGAGAAATTTTCTAGATTGCGATTATTTATACCAATCAAGGACACGCCATCCAAAGATAACACACGGTCAAGTTCTGCTAAGGTATGGACTTCAATTAAAGCTGCCATCTTCATAGCATTGGCAATTTTGACAAAATACTGGAGGTCTTGATCGCTAAGTATTGCCGCAATCAGCAGTATCGCATCTGCGCCCCGGACGCGTGCCAGGTACATTTGATAAGGATACAGAATAAAATCTTTGCATAGTAGCGGCAAGTTGACTGCGGCACGAATCTGAGTTAAGTAGTCAAAGCTGCCTTGGAAAAATTTTGTATCGGTAAGGACAGAAAGACAGCTAGCACCGCCTTGTTGATACGCAAGCGCGATCGCTACTGGCTCAAAATCTTCTCTGAGCACACCTTTACTGGGAGAAGCTTTTTTGACTTCGGCAATCAGTGCTGGTTTTGTTTTACCTTGTCGTAAGGCAGCTACAAAGTCACGGGTTGGCAGTATCTTGAGTGCCTGACGTTGTAAATCAGCTAAAGGAAGTTTTTCCCGAAGTTGGGCAACTTCTATTTCTTTATGCCAGACAATTTCTTCTAAAATGTGACTAGGCGCAGCATCGGGCAGGGGAACCTGATAGCGCCAACTTTCTAAAGCAATAGCTGTGTTAGGTTGATGGCGACGAATTTTCATATTAGTTATTTGTCATTGGTCATTGGTCATTGGTCATTGGCAACGTACTAAAGACTAAGGACTATGGACTAATGACTAAGAAGCGATCGCGCGTTTATAGGCTTCGTCCAGAACTTCCGAAAGTGTTGGATGGGCGTGAACTAGATGGGCAAGCGTGTGGACGGACTGGCGATTGGCGATCGCGGCGGAGGCTTCATGAATTAAATCCGAGGCATGAAGTCCCAGAATATGAACTCCTAGCACAACTCCAGTATCTTGGCGATAAACTACTTTTGCCATTCCGTCTGCTTCACCTTCAGCGATCGCTTTAGAATTACCTTTGAAATAAGTCCTGACTGCCGCCGCTTCAAACCCTTCAGCTTGACCTAATTCCTTAGCTGCTTGCTCTGTCATTCCCACATAGCTAATTTCTGGGTGAGTAAAAGCAGCAGCCGGAACACTGAGATAGTCTACTTGGCGCGATCGCCCACAGATATTTTCTACAGCAGTAATTCCTTGACTAGAAGCTGCATGAGCCAGCATCATCTTACCGTTAGCATCTCCAATTGCCCATAGATGCGGCACTACTTCACCTGCTGATAGCACTGCCATGCTGTCATTTACCGGGATAAAGCCGCGCCGATCAATTTCCACACCTAAAGACTCTAAAC
>JAUJND010000107.1 GCA_030446505.1 Chroococcidiopsidaceae cyanobacterium YX2bin18
GTCCATCCAGATAGCCTAAAATTTATGGATATGGCAAAAGATTTGCTTGATAATCCTACAATTCAACAAGCGATCGCGGGTGAGCAACAAAAATCGAAAACTGATAATTAGTAGCTGCTCTAGTGATTGAATACTAAAATTCAGAGCAATGCTTTCTGAACACACTGAACCGACAAACTCAAGCAGATAAACGTAGTCATAAGTCCACGTTTATCTGCGGTTTATTAATGATTTGATGGTTAAAGTAGTGCTCCCAAGTTGAGATGTTAGCTCCTGCTAATCACCCAGTTCACCAAAGTGCGAACTCCTTAACCCGTAGCGCCAGCGCTGTTATAACCGTTTTCTTTGTCTGTCCAGACGGGACCAGCAATGTCGATGTGCGCCCAAGGAGTTTCTTTAACGAACTGCTTGAGGAAAAGTGCCGCGGTAATTGACCCACCAGGTCGCGGTCCGGTATTTTTCATGTCGGCGAGTGGAGATTTCAGCCCTTCAAAGTATTTTTCTTCCATCGGCATCCGCCAAATCTTTTCACCAGCCATTTCACTGGCTTGAGTTAGCTGGTTAGCAACAGTATCATCGGTACTCCATAAACCGGCAATGTCGTCGCCCAAGGCAATAACGCAAGCACCTGTAAGAGTAGCTAAATCAACGATCGCATCTACACCCAGTTTTTCGGCAAATACCAAGGCATCTGCTAGGGTTAATCGACCTTCAGCATCTGTATTGTTAACTTCGATCGTCTTACCATTAGAAGCTGTGAGAATATCACCAGGATGCATGGCACGACCACTAATCATGTTCTCCGTCACAGCGCTGATAAAGTGAACTTCTACATCTGGCTTCAACTGAGCAATTGCCTTGGCTGCTCCCAGTGTTGCCGCTGCACCACCCATATCTACCTTCATCGCTTCAATGCCGCTGCCAGCGCCTTTAATATTAAGACCGCCAGAGTCAAATGTTAAGCCTTTACCAATAATCGCCAGCTTACGTTTTGGTGTACCTTCTGGCTTATAGGTCAAGTGAATAAATTTGGGAGGTAGGTCAGAGGCTTGGGCAACACCTAAAAAAGCGCCCATACCCAATTGTTCGCATTCAACGCGCTCTAAAATTTCCAATTGCAGATCGTGTAATGAGGCGATCGCGCTTGCAGTTTCTGCCATAGTAATTGGCGTTACCGAATTCGGTGGTGCAGCGACGAGTTCCCGCGCCAAAATCACCCCAGAACAGATTTGATTAGCACGGGCGATTACTTGCTCTTGGTTCCCGAATCCCAGTAAGTCAACTTGTTCGACTCCAACTTGCTCTTCTGGTTCAGACTTAAAACGATTGTCTTGGAATAAAGCCAGTTGAATACCTTCAGCGATCGCCCCAGCCGTTGCCGCTGGGTCATTATTCCACACTGGCAAGCTAATCCCCAGAGTTTTGCACTTTTCCTTTATGGCTAACCTGCCAACAGTAGCAGCTGCTCGTCGCCAGTTGTCTAATTTCAAGATATCTGTCCCTAGCCCCACCAGCATGACTTTACGAACAGAACTACCACCACCAACCCGTATGACAACACTACTACCTTCTTTACCTTTAAATTCCGTTTCCGCAATTAGTTCACTTAAAATACCAGCAAAGTTTTCATTTAACTGGGTCAAATTGCCCGTTAACTCCACAGCATTTTCAAATAAACCAATGGCAAGACCGTCCCCAGTCCATTCTAAAAGTGGCGTATCAGTCGCTCGAATTTCCATCCGTGTATTTTACTTAAGGCTTCTTGTACCAGTATTGATCAAAATTTATCATCCCGCTTCGGAGGCAACCACTACAAAGGCAATGTCTGACAAACTACACCTACACCTACACCCTACTACTTTGTGAGGCTCGCTATCCTCAAATGCTTAAAACCATCTAAGCAATTTCCCTAGCTTCAGGTACTTCCTTTTAATAAGTAACAGAGCTTTATCTATAAGTTTGAGTCGCTTTCTGCCACATTAGCGCTGGTTGAAGCGTTAGCTTTTGCTACCTTATCCTCAATTAACCTTTGCTCGTTACTAGGAGCCTCAAAAGGTTCGGCAGGTAAGTTTACTAAGAAGGATTGTAACTTCATCCGCTCAATGTAAGGCCAGCCACCCTCAGTTTCAATATCCTTTAATAGTTTGTAGAGTGCTTGACGGTTATCTGGTAAAGCTGCTTGAAATAGCCCATCGCGAAGTTCTCGATGTAGCTCTTCTAGACACCGTAGCAAAGCCAGAAGATCCAAACTATCCCCTTGACAATTTTGAGCCAAAGTACGGACAGCAGTGGCAATGGCTCGCAGTTCCGCAGACAATTGTCTTGACTCAACCATGCCCCTGTTCATTAAACTTCCCTATGGATACCCCTCACTTACCTGCTTACACCACTGATTGAGCGGCACTGCACCTTAACAAAACTACAACCAAAGATATCTTAAAAATAAACTACTTAGTGCAACAATTTAGCCCAGCTAGACTGAGCCAGTGTGAATAGTAAGACTTATCAAATCAACCCCCGCCTGAAATTCTACCTTTGTATACAATTTTTTAAAAACTCAGTCTAAATACTTAGATACAAAAATGTAACGCCTTAGAGCTAAAGTAGTTAATCAGAAATTGCGCTAAATTTGCTTGACTTAAATTTACAGGAATTTACTCTAATTTACAAAAATTTCTTTTTACTTGAATATTAAGCGCTATTACCTGAGCTAGTTCTTTGTTAATCAACTATAAGCAATGTTTATTTGCTGCAATCTTCAAGGTAAAGGCGACATCGCCGTGTAAAATTTTGTATTGGGATCTGGGTCGAACCATGCTGCCAACCAGTAAGACTTGAGCTAAATCCCAGCGGTTCAATTGATCTCTAAAGGTGGTTGCATAGGATATAGACCGTTTGCCCTTGGCGTGCCGAAGGCTAGGCTAGGATAGGTTGCACTTATTGCACTAGTCCGAATCCAAAGGCATTGTCTGTCCTAAAACCAAGTACGAGCATTGAAGCGCACTGTATCCACAAGAGTAATTATATGCCCTTGTGCTATAGCTCTTAGTAAAGAAAGCTGATATTCGCTCGATTTTCAATTACCTAGACAGGGATTTTTGCAGGTTAGATACTAAATTAAGACATTGAGGTTGATCATGAGATATCGCACTTTAATTGTTGCATTTTTGGCTTTATGCCTGGGGCTACTAACTGCTTGTAGTGAGGGTCCGCAAGCTGAAGGTAGGAATATACTTACCTACGATCAGATTATAGGCACTGGTCTTGCTAACAGATGTCCGGTAATGGCAGAAACAACTCGTGGTTCCATTCCGATTGATACTAGTAAGTCCTATAGAATAACTGACCTGTGCTTAGAACCGACTACTTTCTTTGTTAAAGAAGAACCTGCCAACAAACGGCAAAAAGCAGAATTTATTGCTGGAAAATTGTTGACACGCAATACCTCCACCATCGACCAGGTGCAAGGCAAACTTAAAGTAAACGGCGATCAGAGCCTTACTTTCGTTGAAGAAGATGGACTGGACTTCCAAGCTACTACCGTTCAAATGCCTGGTGGTGAGCGAGTACCTTTCCTGTTCACCGTTAAAGACTTAGTTGCTCAAACCCAACCAGGCTTGAGTAGTATTAACACTTCAACTGACTTTGAAGGTGAGTTTAAAGTACCCTCTTATCGGGGATCTGCCTTCCTCGATCCTAGGGGTCGTGGCTTAACGGCGGGCTATGACGCTGCGGTGGGTCTTCCCGCTGGAAGGGATACTGAAGAAATCGCCCGTGCTAATGTCAAGGAGGTGGGAAATCTAAAGGGCAAAATTTCTCTGCGAGTTGCTAAAGTAGATAATGCCACGGGTGAAATTGCGGGTACCTTTGAGAGTGAACAGCCTTCGGATACAGATTTGGGCGTTGGTGAAGCCAAGGAAGTCAAGATTCGTGGGCTATTCTACGGGCGAGTTGAACCAACACAGGCATAAATCTATGGTTGGTTGCTAGGTAAACTAATTACTCTAGTTAATTATGCAGGTTAAAAAAGGGGCTAAATGCCCCTTTTTTAGTACGTGACGTGGAAAAACAATGCTTACCATGAGGCTTTTGCTCGCCGCGCAAAAGTAGAGCTTGCCTATTATAGGTTCGCGGCTGACAGCAACAAGCTGACGCACCCTACGAGTTTATCACTAGGGGCGATCGCGCTCTCTAGCCAAAGATCAGTGTAATTTCGGTAGTAGCAGTTGAGTAAAGCTAATACTCTAGATGGGCAACGTAGTTAAACACCCTTTTAAAACAACGAAACTAATATTTCTGTATTTCGAGCTAATTTTTTGAATTATCACGTTGCTTCCGCCGCTGTTATGTCTTTTTGCTTGTGTCAGCATGGGAGAACAAGCAGATATGCAACCCAGGAGTGACGCTACCATTACTTAATCGACAAATAACCATGCTGTTAAGTTCTAATCCAGTTAATAACGAACTGAAGCGTGAAAACGCGACTCTGCTGCAAGACTATCAGCAGTCTCGCTCTGCCATTATTCGCAACCAGCTGGTTACACTCAATTTTGGATTGGTAAGGAAAGAAGCGCACTACTGGATTAATCAATGTAGTGAAACCTATGATGACCTACTTCAGATAGGGTGTATAGGCTTAATTCGGGCGATCGAACGGTTTGACCTATCTAAGGGAAATGCTTTTAGTTCGTTTGCCATGCCTTACATCAGGGGTGAAATTCAACACTATCTGCGGGATAAAGGTGTAATGGTACGAATTCCCCGCCGCTGGCTAGCACTACAGCAGCAAGCAGTGGGAATTTCGCGGGAGTTGCGCCAGAAGTACAACCGTGAACCGACTGATTCTGAAGTAGCAGCAGCACTAAAGATTTCTGTAACCCAATGGCAAGAAATCAAATTGGCATGGATTAATCGTGCTCCCTTAAGCTTAGATATACTAGTACCAAATGCAGAAGAGAACACAACTTCTCTTGCAGAAATGGTTCCTGATGCTCAGTACAATAGTTTTCAGCTAGCGCAAGAAGATCAGATTCGTTTGCAACAAGCTCTAGTTAAGTTAGAAAAGCGAACCCACGAAGTCTTAAAATTTGTTTTTTTCTATGACTTAACGCAGAAAGAGGTAGCAGAACGTTTAGGTATTAGTGTTGTAACCGTATCTCGTTGCCTTAAAAAAGGTTTAGCCTCATTACAGCAGTTAATGGCAGGAGCAGACGGCTAGCAATTTCTTTTGTACTGAACTAATAGCTTGAATTATCTTTTGCAAAACTTGCACTTAAACAAATTGCTGTAGCAGACTATCATGTAAGTTATAAATAAACCAGTCATCTTTAATTTTGAGGTTGGAAGTTAGAGTTAGTAAGTTAAATGTGTTAAAGCTTTTGGGGAACAGGCAATGAGCCGACTTTCAACGATTACGTTTGTAGGGATGCTGGCACTGACAGTAGCTGGATGTGAGTCTGATAACGAAATTAATGCTCCTACAGTGTCTACTGCTCAGCCTGTTGCTAAACCGTTTGATAATCGGGCAATCGTGAATCAGCAATTACCCAGTGCAATTTCTGCGGCTCCTGTGTTAATTCAACCGACAAATGGTAACCAGCGGGCAAAACAAGTGCAAAAAGGGCGGCAAGATCCGTTTGCTGGGCTTTTCGCGCAAGCAGGTTTAAGTGTACCAACTACAACTATCCCAGGTACTGTTCCTCAGCAACCTCGTTTTTCTGTTCCAGCAGGACGGCAAACTGTACCTGGAAGAAGTGGTTCTACACGTCCAAACGGGGGGAGACAAAACTCTAGCTCAAACTCCAGCAGGCAACAGTCGAATCCGAATAGAGGCAATACTAGCAGTCAGCCTAATTCCGGTCAGCCTAATTCCGGTCAGCCTAATTCCGGTCAGCCTAGTTCCGGTCAATCCATTCCATTGCCTCCTGTTGTACCCGACTCTAGCTTTGAACCAGTTCGTACCATCGCCACCACAAGAACCAGATTTAGCGAGTAACGTTGCTGTCACGGGTGTAATTCAGATTGGTAACGAAACTCAGGCAATTGTCCTAGTACCAAATGAGGGAACAAGCCGCTATGTTCGGGTGGGACAAAGATTATCGAATGGGCAAGTGCTAGTCAAACGAATTGAAATGAATGAAGGGGTTGAGCCAGTTGTAATTTAGAGCAGTACGGTATTGGCTGCTAGGTAGTAGGAGAAAACCTGTTGCCTCAGCACAGACAGTACTTCCACAGACGGTAGTCAGGTTCCCCAGCCATCGCCAAGCCTAGAGGAATCTCCTGAAAATACACCTACTAATACTGACTCTATTGAGCAGTCGGGAGATAATGGGACATCTGTACCGACAAATACTACAGTTCCGCAAGCAATAGATAATGGGACATCTGTACCGACAAATACTACAGTTCCGCAAGCAATAGATAATGGAACGGCTGTACCGACAAATAATAGCCCTGTTCCACAGTCAATAAATAATGGAACATCCGTACCGACAAATACTACAGTTCCGCAATCGATAGATGATGGAACGGCTGAGCCGATAAACAATAGCCCAGTTCCGCAATCAATAGATAATGGGACATCTATACCGACAAATACTACAGTTCCGCAATCGGTAGATGATGATATTGATGCAAGAAATTAATGATATGCAAACAAAGGAAAACAACCAATTAAAGTATGAAATTGAATTTCCTGGTCTACCTTTAGCAGTGTATAAAGAGATAGCAGCTCATCTACGTCAGGTTGAAGGTGTGAAAACTGGTTTATACCCCATGCAATCTCAACAGTTTGATTACAACCAAAGTCAGGTTAGGGCTTTGTGGATTCAATTCAGCCGAACAATTGCTTTAGAAAGTCGAGACCAGGTGGATCGGATTTTGGCGTACTATCAGAATCATTACGGTAACTTGGAAGAAGTGGATTCTTAAGCTGATAATGAGCAATTATTCTGCCTAAACTCCAAATTATTCTGTTTCAAAGACACTTAGGAAATTGTTTATAGCACGTCTAGGAACGAAGTAAACAATTAATGGGCGAAATTCAAGCTTTACGTGGTACACGAGACATTCTACCCAATGAAGTCGGATACTGGCAATGGATAGAAACAGTTGCGCGGGAAATTTTAACTAGAGCAACTTATCGAGAAATTCGGACACCAATTTTTGAGCAGACGGCTTTATTTGAAAGGGGTATAGGCGAAGCTACAGATGTGGTGGGTAAGGAGATGTATACCTTCCATGATCGCGGTGATCGCTCGATTACTCTACGCCCAGAAGGAACAGCTGGAGTAGTGCGATCACTCATTGAACACGGGCTTGTAAGCCAAGGTGGAGTTCAGCGGTTGTGGTACACCGGAGCAATGTTTCGCTACGAACGTCCCCAGGCAGGGCGACAACGCCAGTTTCACCAGTTAGGGGTAGAGGTTGTAGGCAGTGCTGATCCACGAGCAGATGCAGAGGTAATTGCGATCGCTACAGATATTCTGCAAAACCTGGGGCTAAAAAATCTGCACTTGGATATTAATTCAGTAGGAAATTTAGAAGATAGGCAGCACTATCGGCAGGCACTGGTAGACTACTTGACTCCTTATAAAGATGAGTTAGATACCGACTCACAAGAGCGTTTAAGCCGCAATCCTTTACGAATTCTGGATAGTAAGGACAAACGTACCCAAGAAATTGCCCAAAATGCTCCTAGTATTCTGGACTATCTCGGACCCTATTCTCAGCATCACTTTGAGAAAGTACAGCAGCTGTTAACTGATTTGGGAATTAAGTATCAGATCAATTCCAGATTAGTAAGGGGTTTAGACTATTACACCCACACGGCTTTTGAAATTCAGTCTGATGATTTGGGAGCGCAAGCAACAGTTTGTGGTGGCGGTCGCTACGATGGACTAGTAGCGGAACTGGGTGGAAGTGATACGCCAGCTGTGGGGTGGGCGATTGGTCTAGAACGCTTAATTTTACTGCTACAACAACTGCAAAGCCTGCCACTACCAGTAGTGGATTTCTATCTGGTATCCAAAGGCGAGGCGGCTGAAGCACAGGCTTTCAAAGTGGCTCAACAGTTGCGTCGATGTGGGTTTGCTGTTGAATTAGACTTAAGTGGCAGTGGCTTTAAAAAACAATTTGCCCGCGCAGATCGTAGCAGTGCGATCGCTTGCTTGATTGTTGGAGAGGAAGAAGCAGCTAGCCAAACTGTGAAGCTTAAGTGGATGGTATCGAAAGAGCAGCAGGCGATCGCTCAAGCAGATTTACTGGCAATGACGGATAAACTGCATCAACAGATTAAAGCGTTTAGAGCATTAAACGCGTAACCACTAAGTATTAGTAGCACTGCCATTAATCAGGTCAAAACAGGGCATCTTTGGCACTTCCCAGGAGTGTATACACACTAGAGCGAAATTGTCTAATCTTTAAGAGCTTACGCATAGATCGGCTAAACCAAGGATAAATTAAGGGCTAATAGGTTCCCCTCTTTTTAAGAGGGGCTAGGGGAGATCATTTGAGCAATAATTTGTAAGCCTTAATA
>JAUJND010000108.1:0-3404 GCA_030446505.1 Chroococcidiopsidaceae cyanobacterium YX2bin18
ATCCTGATGACCGTCAACGCAATCAAAGACTGTTCGAGCCGCTAATTAACCGTCAACAAGAATCATATCGCTATGAGGTGCGCTACCTTACCAAAGATGGGAGCTATCGTTGGATAGAAGCTAACGCCCGGCTGACTTTGGCTCCCAACGCTCAACTCGTCGGCACCTCCGGTACACTTAACGATATTACAGAGCGCAAGCAGACCGAAGAACGACTACGGCTGCTTGAGTCAGTGGTAGTCAACGCCAACGATGCCGTATTGATTACTACCGCTGAACCAATTGACGAGCCAGGACCACGCATTATTTACACCAATGAAGCTTTCACGCGCATAACTGGCTATAGCCTAGAGGAAGTGTGGGGCAAGACACCGCGCCTGCTGCAAGGACCCAAGACTGACCGAGCCGCCCTTGGTAAGATTCGTGCTGCGCTCAAGGCTCGGCAGCCAGTGATGATGGAGTTGATTAACTATCGTAAAGATGGCTCAGAGTTTTGGGTGGAACTCAGCATTGTCCCAGTGGTCGATGAAAGCGGCTCTTACACTCACTGGGTTTCTGTGCAGCGTGATATCACTGAGCGCAAGCAGGCGGAAGCCGCGCTGCTACGAGCGGCAGTAGCTGAGGCGACCAATCAAAAACTGGGAAAAGAAATCATTGAGCGTAAGCGGGCGGAGGCACAATTACTCCATAATGCCTTTCACGATGTGTTGACGGGCTTACCAAATCGGGCATTGTTTATGGACCGGCTAGCGCATACACTCGTGCGGACAAAACGGCGCGACGACTGTTTGTTTGCCGTGCTGTTTTTGGACGTGGATCGCTTCAAGGTCGTCAACGACAGCCTCGGTCACCTAGTCGGGGATGAACTGCTACAAAGGATCGCTCAACGGTTAGAAGCCTGCCTGCGCTCTGGAGATACGGTGGCGCGTTTGGGGGGGGACGAGTTCACAATCCTGCTTGAGGATATTAAAGATATTAGCGAAGCAACACAGATCGCTGAACGGCTTCAAGAGGAACTAGCACTGCCTTTCGTTTTGAACAAGCATGAAGTGTTCACTGCTGTAAGTATCGGCATTGCTTTGAGTAGTAACGGTTGTGAGCAGCCAGAGGAATTCCTACGCAACGCTGACATTGCGATGTATTATGCCAAAAATCTCGGCAGGGCACGATACTCGGTGTTTGATCCAGCGATGCACACCCAGGCAGTAGTGCTCTTGCAATTAGAGACCGACTTGCGGCTGGCCTTGGAACACCAAGACTTTCGGATTCACTATCAGCCTATTGTCTCGCTTAAAACAGGGAGGATTACAGGCTTCGAGGCTCTCGTGCGCTGGCAACACCCTCTTCGTGGACTGCTCTCTCCAGCAGAGTTCATTTCAGTGGCGGAAGAAACTGGACTAATTATCCCTATCGGTAGGCGGGTACTCCAGGAAGCCTGTCGCCAGATGCGTACATGGCTTCGACAATTTCCCACCCAGAAAGAGCTGTTAACACTCAATGTGAATCTTTCGGTGAAACAGTTTATGCAAGCGGATCTCGTAACGCAAGTTGCTCAAATTCTTCAGGAGACTGGTCTGGATGCTCGCAGTTTGAAACTGGAGATTACTGAAAGCGTGATTATGGAAAATACTGAATCCGCAACTGTTACATTTTTGCAATTGAAAGCACTAGGCGTTCAGTTGTGCATGGATGACTTTGGTACGGGTTATTCATCCTTAAGCTATCTACACCGTTTCCCGATAGATATGTTGAAGATTGATCGCTCGTTTGTCAACAACATGACACTTAGCGAGCAAAATTTACAGATTGTCCAGGCAATTGTGACACTAGCCCATAATCTAAATATGGCGGTAACGGCGGAAGGGGTAGAGACAACCAAGCAACTAGCTCAACTCAAAGCACTCAGATGTGAATTTGGACAAGGATATTTTTTCTCCCGCCCAGTAGACAGTCTGGAAGCAGGGGCATTGATTGCGGATGAGCACAATGAAAAACTGATATGGACTCTAAGCTAATCCATTACAGCAATTTTCAGATAAATAGACCACAGTGAGGTAACCAACCAAGGGCATCATCTTTAGTAGCAAAGCTACTACCAAGGGTTGTGTTGCACAAACCAGGACGGCAGATGCTATGGTGGGAGACCGCAGCTGTTTACTTTTAGAGTCTCTTGCAGAACCTTCACTAGACCAATCAAGCTACGGCAGTGACTGGAGTGTGGCTGTGATGAACGAAATTCAGTTGGAGATACGATGGCTGATGGTGGCGATACCAAGCGGTACTGCCAAAGGCAGATCGCCTTCGGCATAGCTTCGCTTACTGTGCTTTGTAATTGCTTCAGGCCTTGAGAAGAAGCGGAGGAATTTGTGAACAGTCAACTTAGTTTAGATAGTTTTGAGGCATTAAATCCTAAAATCATGCCGCCATTCCTCTCAACGCTGACCTTTGTTACAGCGTGAGACTCCTGGCGCTCTAGCTGAAGACGGGCAGATCATCATTAGCTACTCCTTATCCTCCCCAATCGCCTGCAAGTAACCCTTGGCAGCAGCTTGTAAAAAGCGCTCCTTGTGTGTAGCGTCCGTAGTCTTTAAAAGACAGATCTCATTGTCTTTGATGTAGCCCAGCCGCTTTAGCTTTTTGTTCTGCTTTGTTGAGGTGGGCGATCGCTCCCTTATCCTCCGGTTTTTTGGCAACAGTCACTATATGCAATTCCAAGCCTTTGAAAGCAGGTGATTCCCCCAAGAATTGCAGCAATTTTTGGCAGATCTTACTGCCGTCCTACGCCAGTAGCAGTCGCTCAATTGGCTTGAATCGACGAGAGGTAATCAGACAAGGCTTATGACTAGCGCGAACAATGCGCTCCAAATTTGCCCCAAGATGTCCAGAAGCGAATTTTGCATTTTCACCTCGCTTACCCAGAATGATTAAGTCAGCACTGGCTTCAAATTCATGAAAGTTATCCACCAGAAAGCCCGTTTCGTGGATCAGCTTTACGCCCTGAACTCCTGCGGTTGCCAAGACTTGCTCCGCCTCGTCAAGAATCAGTTTGGCGCGTTGGTGATTGATTTTTGCTTTTTCGGTTTCTAACTAATTTGTTAAGTAGTTTTTTAGAGGCATCAATGCCAATACTGCCGCTTAAGTTTCCAGTTGTAACGGCTTTTTGACTGCGAATATCCGTGGGGTAGAGGACAGCAATGCAAGCATCTAAACGTGAAGCTAGCCATACCCCATAGCGATAGCTATTTTGGGCAAAACCGAGCCGTCTGTGCAAAGCAGAATATGTTTCATAGGTTTAAATCCAATCAATTTAGTGGCTAGCGAGGTTTTCTATGGCATCCGGTTTATCGTAAATTGCTAGCTTATTTAGCAATGTGGCACTCGCTTCGTTTACTCCCACCAACTCC
>JAUJND010000108.1:3504-8464 GCA_030446505.1 Chroococcidiopsidaceae cyanobacterium YX2bin18
AATTGCTAGCTTATTTAGCAATGTGGCACTCGCTTCGTTTACTCCCACCAACTCCACATCTGCACCATTGCGACGGAATTTGAACACCACTTTGTCAATCGCAGCGACGGCTGCCTGATCCCAAATATGAGCGTGGGTTAGGTTAATCGTGACTCGTTCCAGTTCTTCTTGGAAATCGAATGCTTCTAGAAACTCATCCACTGAAACAAAAAATATCTGTCCGGCAACGCCATACGTGCGGTGCATTCCATCGGCACTCATTACGGTGTCTACAAATACCACTTTGGCAATCTTGCGCGAGAAGAACACCGCACTCAGGGCAATCCCAACGGCAACGCCGATCGCTAAGTTGTGACTCAACACCGTAATGAATACAGTCGTGAGCATCACAGCCGTTTCACTGCGAGGCACACGCGGTAAATTTTTAATCGATACCCAGCTAAATGTGCCGATGGACACCATGATCATGACCGCCACGAGAGATGCCATCGGAATCTGCTTCACCCAATTACCTAATACCAGGATGAAGAACAACAGAAAAACCCCTGAACACAGTGTAGAGAGGCGTTTCCGTCCTCCAGACTGAATGTTAATCACAGACTGACCAATCATGGCACAGCCCGCCATTCCGCCGAAGAAGCCTGTAACGATGTTAGCGATCCCCTGCCCTTTTGCTTCGCGGTTCTTATCGCTGGGTGTATCTGTTAGTTCATCTAGTAAGGAAGCGGTTAGAAGTGATTCTAGTAACCCGACAATCGCCAATGTTACAGCGTAGGGGAAGATAATTTGCAATGTTTCTGCATTGAAAGGCACATTGGGAAGGATAAATGATGGTAGGGTACTAGGTAACTCGCCCATATCGCCCACAGTGGGCACATCAATGTGACCGATTAGCGATGCTGCTGTTAGCACCACGATTGCCACAAGTGGTGAAGGTACAACTTTTATAAACCTTGGCAAGATGTAGATAATTGCCAGCCCGACTGCCACCATGACATATACCATTGATGGCACATTCGTTAGCTGAGGTAGTTGCGCCATGAAAATTAGGATTGCCAGCGCATTTACAAACCCGATCATCACAGCACGAGGTACATACTTCATTTGGCGACCCAACTTCAGGACACCAAAGAGAATTTGTAAAATTCCCGTCAGAATTGTGGCAGCAAACAAGTATTGCAACCCATGATCTTTGACCAAACCAATCATCAGTAGTGCCATTGCTCCAGTAGCTGCTGAAATCAGTCCTGGTCGTCCACCTACGATTGCTGTAACCACTGCCATGCTAAACGATGCATATAGCCCCACCTTGGGGGTCAACGCCTGCAATGATAGAAAATGCAATCGCCTCTGAATCAGCGCCAGTGCGACAACAGCCCTTGCCAAGATGTCTCCTTGAACATTAGAAAACCACTCGCCTCAAAACAGTTGTATTCCAATTTCACTCCTAAATTAATCGTTGAGATAAAAGGTATAGATATTGGTTTGTGCTTAGAGGCTGTTTCTAGCGATCGGCTCATCTATCGTCCTCTTCTATCTGACTCTGATCTGACCCGACTTCAGCCACCTTTCTTCCTTCTCGCTACATTTCTTTATAAACAGCTTCTAACTCTAATCATTCCGTTATTAGGTTGTTCAACCTTAAAACCCTGCTGTTGTTACCTAGCTCCCTCGTTTATTTTTTAGTCAGGTCTGCTGAAGCAGGCATTAGGATTCAATCAATTTGTCTGACAAAAATTAATCTTAGGTCTCAAAAGTAATTAATTTTAGGTGAGTAGGATTTAAAACTAACTCTTTAGCTAACAAATAACCTGCAATCGTCCAGGTTTGATATTTCCGTGCTTCTTTCCCAATCAGACGACCATCTGGTCCATCGTAGTATTCTGGCCAGTGATCCTCTATTAGTCGTCGTTCGGCAATAGCGATCGCATGGTGAGCTAATTCTCCTCTATCCATCTTTTTAGCGGCGGCTGTCAACATCCAAAGTAAAACTGGCCAACTCCCACCGTTGTGATACGACCAAGGGCGATTTTTAGGATCGGCTCCAGTGATAATTCTCCACTCCATGTCTTCCAAAGCTGGATAACAGAGTTTCATAGGCATATGACCAATCAAGTCACTCCATCGCAGCTCTATCAAATTCAAAATCTTATGTGATTGTTGCTCATCTGCTAAAGAAGAAATAATCGCCATCAAGTTACCTAAAGCAAAGAAGCGGCAGTCCAATTGTGAAGGACCTAAATTGCCAGCTAGGTAACCCCCTGCTTCTGGCAGCCATTTTGCCAGCCGATAGAACGGAATTGAGTCGGAATAAATGTTGAACTGATTAAGGACTTCTTCTCCATACTCCTCAACCTGAAAACGGTAAATCACATTCAATCGATCTGAGTCTAACCAATAATTTTCTCGAAGTTGCTTGAGTAAAGGGTCTAGACGGCTATGCACCGCTTGAATAATGTTTTGATTTTCTTGATTAGGTGTAAGAAGTTCAATACTAGCTCGTAGAGCCGCATAGAACAACGATTGAATGTCCAAGGGATGTCCATATAATCCCATGCGGCGATCAATCATACTGGCTCCATCGGGAACCAGCACCATTGGATACATATCAAACCGGGTGACCAGGCAAAGTTCTAGGCTGACTCGGATACCTTCCTGAAAATCTTTTCGCTCGACTAGAGCAGTATCTTGGGTTGAAATAACGTAGGCGCGTAATAAAATAATCCACCATAGACAAGCATCAGCTGGTGCAACTCGAGCGATCGCGTGGTTACCAAAGTCAGCCTTTAAATATTCCCGCCCATTGATAGACCCAATTTTGAAGCTAGCTGGCATTAAACCGCGACTGGGTTTGAAACTCTCTAGCTGCCCTGTCTTCGGCTGTAATTTCAGAGTTTCTTCTAGAAAATTGCGAACAATGTCGTTTCTGCCTTTAATTAAAAAAATAAGTGCTGAGGAAATAAAATCTCGCAGAAAACACTGATCGTAGTTCAGTGCTGCAATATCTGCATCACGGGCGGCTACTGTGCCGATTGGTCGTCCCTGATAATAAATAATTGACTTTTCGAGTGCTTCCCACGCTTGCTCTTCTACTATTAAAGATCGCTCACTCAACCCTCTGTCCTCTCTAACTACCAAATTGGAAAAACAAAGATTTATATTAAAGTAATTGCCTCAAGACGACTACTTGAGTAACTTATTACTCATTTGATTCATCAAGCGCCTAACCAATTTAGTTTTTAGTTTTCTCAACTTTCGAGCTTTTTCTGCCAGTCTATCGTCTACTGACACTGAGATATCTTTTAATTCTGCCAGGGGTTTTTGGTAGTGTTGTCTATTTTGGCGTGAGGTTAGGGTAAGATGCGCTCGACTGCTAGGGCAGCAGAAGGATGAACGAACGTTTGGAGCACAGATGAGCCAATACCCAAAGTTAGTCTTGCATTTGGCAATAGCGGCATTTATACAAAGGATGTCCACCCAATTTCACATCCTCTCTATCTTCAAATCTCTTTATCTATCCCTGTCGCCTACTTAATTTTTCTTTAGAGACAAGCTCTTAAGTTGAAAGGCACTCGCCAATACGTACGATA
The DNA here is from genome assembly GCA_030446505.1 of Chroococcidiopsidaceae cyanobacterium YX2bin18. Taxonomy (GTDB): domain Bacteria; phylum Cyanobacteriota; class Cyanobacteriia; order Cyanobacteriales; family Chroococcidiopsidaceae; genus JAHHHE01. The sequence continues at coordinate 7,095 of JAUJND010000108.1, forward strand.
CGCGCCTATAATCTTTAGCTTGGTGTAACGAAATATGCTAAGAACACTGGGTTAACACTGAACTATTTGGGCTGTACCACCCCAGAAATTCTTGTCATTAACTGAACAATGTCTGCTTAACTAATAGCAATGGGTGATTTACACTAGATTTTTAGCAGCATTGCCCAGCTACGTGATATTTTCGCTAGATGAACACTATTTTTACTTTTATCCTGGTATGATTTTTCTCAGCAATCATGTGTGATCAAAATCACACATGGGACAACTTTTCAAACCTATAATCCTTGGGACTTTACTTACGATTTCAACTTGTAATGAACTTATAGCAAATATTTCTCTGAGTCCTATTGCTTAAATGCTTGCCATACTCCTCTGTTATATTAATGTTCAGTTGCGAGAGCGCTAAACTTAAGAAAGACAGCAAAATTTAGTAAGCAACAAGTATCTTTGAATACTAAATCTGTTTCCTAAGATATCCAAAACAAATGTAGAGTTAAGCTAGCTTCAATCTAGAGATAAGCTAGCTTAGTAACAGTTAATTGTACTGGTTTGCACATTGAAGTTGATCATGTCAGCACACCGACAATGGCTACGCCTTTTTGTAACGTTTTTGTCTACCGCTAACCGCCGCGACTTATGCAATCCCCATCCTCCTTTTCAGAGGCACCAAGACCTTTTTTAACTTGGCAACGGATACTGGACTGGGCTCAGGAACACTACCGAGTCCGTTCTTTTAGCAAAGATGAGCGCATTCCAGCTCGACCAGGATTGCTATATCTAGTGCAAAAGGGTGCTGTCCGTCTTGCAGGTACTGCCCAAGTAAATACAACCGCTAGTCAACTAACGTCTAAAAGGATTAACAGAACTCCAGAGGAAGCTTTTTTAGGCTTCGTTGGCGCTGGGCAGCCCTTTGAAATTGTTGCTCAGTCTCCGTTTACACTCCAGAGTTATGCCCATGTTGACCAAACTTCCGTAGTGTGGATGTACTGGCACGATTTAGACAACTGGCCCCACTTCCGGCGAGAAGTTCTAGATGCCTTTCGCTATCAACACCAACGCAAACTTCTGTGGCTTAGTGCCTTGGGTCAACGGCGGACAATTGACCGACTCTTAGGATTTCTCACACTATTGGTTGAAGAGTATGGAGAACCGTCAATCAGCGAAGAAGATCCCGAAGTTCTTCGGGGCTATTGTCTCCCATTTCCGCTTACCCATGCTCAAATTGGTAGCGCTATAGGATCAACGAGGGTAACTGTAACTCGCCTGATGGGGAAGTTGCGTCAACGTGGTTTGCTGATTAATCAGGGCGATAATTTGATCTGTTTGCGTGCTGATTCTGTTGCGTGGGTCGGTGAGAGAGTTTGTTGTTG
>JAUJND010000109.1 GCA_030446505.1 Chroococcidiopsidaceae cyanobacterium YX2bin18
TGGTATTCTCGTTCAGTTGCCGTTACCTGACCACTTGGATGCGGTTTCACTGCTGCATCAAATCGACCCTGACAAAGATGCTGACGGACTGCACCCAGTTAACTTAGGGCGACTTGTGCGCGGGGAACTAGGTTTACGTAGCTGTACTCCGGCTGGGGTGATGCGTTTGTTGCAGGAATATCAGATTGCGCTTCAAGGTAAACAAGTTGTTGTCGTTGGTCGGAGTATTTTGGTGGGTAAGCCGCTAGCTTTAATGTTGCTAGAAGCTGATGCGACAGTAACGATCGCCCATTCGCGATCGCAAAACTTGTCAGCGATTACTAAAAGCGCCGATATTCTAATTACAGCCATAGGTCGTCCAGCACTAATCACGGCTGAAATGGTCAAGTTAGGTGCTGTTGTTGTCGATGTTGGCATTAATCGTGTCGAAGATGACAAAGGCAGCCGCTTAGTCGGAGATATCCACTTTGAATCTGTGCAGAGTGTAGCGGAATTTATCACCCCAGTTCCTGGTGGCGTTGGTCCAATGACCGTCGCTATGCTACTGCAAAACACAGTATTAAGTTATTCCCAGCGCTTAGGAAGTTTTGAGTTGTAGGAGTAGGTATGTCTAAAATAGCCATGAACGTTGGCGACATCCTCTGCTGGGAAAAACACTGACAATTCCAGGCAAAGATGGAGATGATGTGCCACTCTACCTGGAAAATGCAGTTAGCACAGTTATTAACTGAGTTGAAGGAGTTAAGGGAGGACGAGGATTGATAAGTCGATACAGCATGATTGTTCAATGGTCTAATGAAGGTCAGCTTTTCCTCGTCACAATTCCAGAGTTTGTCGACCGCGTTGTTATGCCTTGCACTCATGGCAAAAGCCGTGAGGAAGCAATTCGTAATGGCGAAGAAGTGATTGAAATGTATTTAGAAGCTTGGCAGGTAGAAGGTGAATCTATCCCTGAACCCAGTACGCTTCAAATTGCTTAATTATCATGCCAAAACCCGTCAAGGTAATTTGATTTGCAAAACTTGCTGTTACAGAAACAGCAAGGCATTTCACGCTACATTTTATGTCGATGCTGTAATCGTTTTATCAACTACCAAATGAGAAAGATACCCCCAAATTTCGGGTACTCCCATTTCTCGCTTGATGGCACTTGTTGTGGAAGAGGATAAAGTCTTGGCTCTGGTAAATATAAGACTTTTCCGTCTTTAAGCTCATGTATTTGAGACGTATAACTCAACGCACTTGGTCAAGCAAACGTGGTGGTTGCCGCTTGGTCATATTAAATACGGTAGAACGCTTTTTGTTGTAGTAGGAAACTCTGCTCTACCGTATTATTCCCAAATTGGCGGTAAAAGACACAAACTAGGAGTGCTAGACCGCAATTTGAAGTTTAGTATATAGTTAGATCGCTTTACATCTTAGTCAGGACGGTACTTTGGGATATTGGTAGGTACACATAAATTCGTATCTTTCAATGCAATTAGGTGCAAGGTTCAGAGAATTTTGACTTTTAGCGTGTAAGGGTGCTGTTTTGGGCAATCTATAACGGACTATTTCGGCTTGCTTCCATGATATACCTACTGTTTTTCCTATCTATCGGATTAGCCACTGCGCTTGCTTTGGTCATTAAGCAATTACAACAGCGAAAGAACGATAATGCAGTAGCTCAACAGAGGTTGAAGGAAGCGGATAGGCGATTACAAGAAGCCGATCGGAAGTATGGAGGACTCATATCCAGGGAAGATACTGCTAGAGAACTAGACGCACAAATTACCGTTCTGACGGCTCGGATCAAACAACTCGACAAGCAGGCACAAGCAGAAGAGCAAGAACTATTCGCCAAGATTTCAGTACTCAGAGCAAAGCTTCAAGGACTTGAAGAGCAAGATATTGTTGAAGCCTTTGGATTCTATGAGTCCAAATATAATTTTCAAGAAGCTGAAGACTACAAGCAACGCTTAGACAAAATTCGCGCTGAGCAGAAACAGATGATTAAGGACAAGCAAGCTGCTGTCTGTCTTAGGGAATGGTCGGTTGATGGTAGTGCGAAAGAAGGCAAAAAGATGACCGATAATTTTCTCAAGTTGGTTCTTCGCGCTTTCAATGGCGAATGTGATGCTTCTGTCGTAAAGGTTAAGTACAACAATGTCCAGACAATGGAAAAAATCGCATCGGGAAAAACCTATGAGGATTTAAATAAGCTATCTCCGGCTACACACTGCGAGTTCTGCTCACCGCTTCTTAGACCTGAAATTACAGGAGCTTTTGGTTAACTCACGAATATCAGAAAAAAATATCAAGAGCTTGAGAAGAACAGCGCATTGTTAATGAACAGATGCGTGAAGAGGAAAAAGCATTACGCGAACTTGAAAAATACCAAACAAGATGCTGAGCGGGAGCGTCGTTATCAAGAGGCTTTTAGGAAGAAGCTCGTAGAACGTAGAATCCAGCTACAGGCAATGCACAGCGAAACTCTTTAGCCAAATTGAGAATTACCGACGACTTGTGAGAAGCTGAAGCAAATAAGGAAAGAGACTATTTCTCAAGCGCAATTGACTAAATCTGGACACGTCTACATCATTTCAAATATCGGCTCGTTTGGCGAAGATATCTATAAGATCGGCATGACGCGCCGCCTTGAGCCAATGGATCGAGTTAAGGAACTAGGTGATGCTTCTGTTCCTTTTCCTTTGATGTCCACGCCATGATCTTCTGTGAAAATGCCCCAGAGCTTGAATCTCGCTTGCACAAGCGCTTTTACGACAGGAGAATGAATAAGGCGAATGAGAGAAAAGAGTTTTTCCGGGTTTCGCTGGAAGAAATAGTCAAAGTTGTACGAGAAACAGATGAAGAACTTAAAATCTGTAGATCAGAGGTAATCTTTACCAAGATTGCTGAGGCTGCTGACTATCGAAAGACTTTAGCTCAAGAACCTGAGAGGCAGCAAAATAGAGTAGCAACAGCGATCTAACAACCGTGCTGCACAGACGATATATCGTGATCGCACTTCCCGTAACTGGATGGAATTTGGGGAAACCAAACTGTGATCGCGCTTTCCTCACCTGGATTTATAGCGCTTGTGCTTCTCTGTCACTGTCGTGATTAAAATATGTAAAGAAAGTGAGAAGGATAGACTGAATGCGCGTTGCAATCCGGGGGCGGGACTAGCTGGGCTAGCAACGAGAGCTGTAGATTTAGCTGATGCTGGTTTGGGAAGTGGAAATTTTTGAGTCCGTCCCTTTGTCGGGGGAAAAGTGGGTAGTTGGGTTGACGGTGATGGCAACCATGTTGAGATGGGTTTGCACGTCTTTTTTGGTAAACTACCAGCTATTTGAATTGATGGAGAAGGTAGGGCGCTGGAGAATTTGCGCTGGAAACAGCACACCCACACGTTTATCAACGAAGGTGGGCGGATTGGGGAATTAGATTTTTCGCTTCTTTACAGGTGCGCCCTTTAACGGTTTGAAGTACATTTTACACTTTCAACTGTCGGTGCGAGATAAAGCGCAAAATGCGATCGCCCTCGATACCAGTACAATCGTGCGCGGTTTGGTAGACTTCGAGGGGTCAATGAAAAACGATCCGCAGCTTAGATAGAATCAGCTTTGTTGACTGGTTCCGCAGTCACGGCGGTAGTAATGGCAGCATCAAGCGGATGTGGAACCCAATTGCCTATGCACTCGGTTTTATCGATTATGAAAATATCTCCGCCTGTTGTATGCTGACTATCTTCCAGATGTTCGCTGCTAGAACCGAAGCATCCGTGTTGCGAATGCTGGAAGGCTCACCTGATGAATACCTGCACAAGCCGATTATTAAATATCTGGAAGCAAGAGGCACAAAAATCCATACGCGTCGCCGTGTACGAGAAATTCAATTTAGTGGCGAAGGAGTGAAACGCGAGTTACAGGGCTAATAGTTGCCAAAGGTGAGACAGAAGAAATTATCAAAGCTGATGCCTATGTCTGTGCCTGTGATGTCCCAGGAATTCAGCGTGTTCTGCCCCAGGCATGGGCGAGTGGTCTGAGTTTGACAATATCTATAAACTAGACACAGTGCCAGTTGCTACGGTGCAGCTACGGTTTTGATGGCTGGGTAACAGAACTCCAAGATACGCTGAACGTAGGCAATTAGATCATGCTGCTGGGATAGATAATTTGCTGTACACAAGTGATGCAGATTTTTCTTGTTTTGCAGATTTGGCTCTAACTAGCCCAGGTAGCTACTATCATCAAGGGCAAGGTTCGTTAATGCAACTTGTGCTGACTCCGGGAGATCCGTTTATTAAACAGAGTAACGAGGCGATCGCTCAACACGTCTTGAAGCAAGTGCATGAATTATTTCCTTCCTCTCGTGAACTCAACGTAACGTGGTCTAACGTTGTCAAACTTGCTCGGTCTCTCTACCGCGAAGCGCCTGGAAATGGATCTTTATCGTCCGCCGCAAAAAACTCCAGTGGCTAATTTCTTCCTCGCAGGTAGCTATACACACAGGACTACATCGATAGCATGGAGGGAGCAACCCTTTCTGGACGGCAAGCTGCTAAAGCAATTTTAGAGCAATCAGCTTTAGGCAGTGAGCTTTCAGCAGTGAGCTAAAAGCTACGAAAGGTTTTAGAGATTTAAAAGTATGGCATAAGAGTCATCAACTAAGGCCAGCATTTACCAAGCTACAGCGTTATTTTTTAAAGAAGAACTGTATGGCTTAACTAGTCAAATTCGACGTGCTTCAGCTTCGATTCCTGCTAATATTGCTGAAGGCTGTGATAGAGGTACAGATACCGACTTTGCTCGCTCTTGCAAATTGCAATGGGTTCAGCTAGTGAGTTAGAGTATCATCTGCTTGTTTCTGCTGGATTTAGGTCTCCTAGACTAGTTACAGTATGAAAAGCTTAATAGCGAAGTAACCGAAGTTAAACGAATGCTTGTGTCGTTTATTCAAAAGCTGAAAGCTGAAAAGCTGATAGCTATTATGACAAATTGGTTAGAGCATAGTGTAGAAATTGAGGTAGATGCTCCGATTGATCATGTGTGGCAACTGTGGTCTGATTTGGAGCAAATGCCCCGTTGGGCGAAGTGGATTTCATCTGTCAAAATTCTGGAGGACAATCCAGAGTTATCGCGGTGGAAGCTGGATACTGGCGGATTAGAATTTAGTTGGCTATCCCGCATTCAGCAAGTAGTTCCGCAGCAGATTATCCAATGGGAATCGATTGATGGTTTGCCCAACCGGGGAGCTATCCGCTTTTTATGACCAAGGGAAGCAGTATTGTCAAACTTACTGTTGCCTATGCTATTCTGGCATTCTTGGCAAAATTATGGACAATTTGTTTCTCGGTCGCGTAGTTGAATCGACTCTCCGTGCTGATCTAGAACGCTTACGTGATTATGCTATGCAAGTATAATCTTAGCTACAACAATTGATAGATTACCAAGTAGGGTCGCTAAACAGATTAATCGTCAATTGCGATCGCCCAGGCGGTACTGCTGTGATACAAGCGCGAATGAGATTTCCACCTTCTACTTCCACCTCACAGGCGTGACATGAACCCAGCAGACATCCGGTGGGGATAAAAACCCCAGCCCGTTCAGCCACGTCCAACATTAGCTCTCCCACTTCGGCATCAACCGTTACATCATCCGGTAAAAAACGGATACTAACGCCCATCATTCTTATTATAAGACGGCAATATTGGTGTTAAATCTAGATGCGCTTCAACTATATTTGCCAGCGAGTTTAACAGGAGATCTCGCTCTTTACGGTAGTTAGCAACGCCCGTCGGCAAAGATTTAAGTCCCCGTTGTTGACGCAGGCGATTCAACCACGCACGTCGCCAAGGACCATTATCAAATAGCCCGTGGAGATAAGCACCCCAAACTGATAGACCATTATCTACCATGCCTAAACCGGCATCGTCAAATAAAGGATGGTAATTTGGTTGTGTATTTGGCGATTCAACTACGCGCGATCGCCCTTGATGAATTTCATACCCACTCACAGGCAACCCAGCCTGGGGAAAGTTAGAAGTTACTTGCCGCTGACGTGCGACTTTATGACCGGTAATTACAGTTTGAATTGGTAACATTCCCAGTCCCTGGAATCTGCCAGATTCACCCTCTATCCCCTCTGGATCAGCTAAATACTTACCTAGCATTTGGAAACCGCCGCAGATTCCGATTACAGTGCCACCTGCCGCCGCATAGTTTTTAATCGCTTCTGCCATACCAGTTTTCTGGAGAACTAGCATATCGGTAATTGTTGTTTTTGAGCCGGGAATAATTACAGCATCTGGATGACCTAAATTGTGCTTAGGGCTGAGATATTTTACTGTAACGGTGGGTTCTGCTTCTAAGGGGTCAAAATCGGTAAAGTTAGAAATCCGGGGTAAGCGGATTACAGTAATGTTAAGTTCACTTTGGGATTTATGCGGTTTGCGTTCTAGTAAGTCAAGTGAGTCCTCGGCGGGAAACACATGATCGATCCAGGGAATAACACCAATAACGGGAATACCAGTGCGTTCTTCCAACCACTTAATGCCTGGTTCTAGAATTGAGCGCTGTCCCCGAAATTTGTTGATTACTACGCCGCGAATTAAAGCTCGTTCCTCCGGCTCTAGCAACTCCAACGTTCCTACTACATGGGCAAAAGCACCACCCCGATCAATATCAACTACTAATAAAGTTGGTGCATTTAAATGTTTCGCCACTCGCATATTAGTTAAGTCGCGGTGCTTAAGATTAATCTCAGCTGGACTACCTGCTCCTTCACAGACAACTAGATCAAATTCTGCTTCTAAATGCTGTAGCGATTCTGTAATTGCCTGCCATCCCCGCTCAAAATATTGCTCATAATAATCTGCGGCATTTACTTTTCCTACGGCTTTACCTTTAAGAATCACCTGGGAGGTCATATCGCCTTGAGGTTTGAGTAAAATCGGGTTCATTTCCACTAAGGGATGCGTCCCAGCAGCCCAGGCTTGCACCGCTTGGGCATAGCCAATTTCTCCACCACTGGCGGTAACATAGGCATTGAGAGCCATATTTTGCCCTTTGAAAGGAGTCACTCGCCAGCCCTTCCGCGCCAAGATGCGACAAATAGCTGCGGTTAAGAGCGATTTTCCAGCGTGGGATGTGGTTCCCACCACCATGATTGATTTCATAAGGATTTATCAGCTTGGGATCAGGAGTGAGAGGTGGGGTGATACGGGTCAGATGAAGGATAAATTCATTCTTCCCTTTTACTGCTTATTCCTAACTTCTCACTTTGCATTGCGTGGCTAAAACGGAAGTCTAAACCAACGCTCCAATGCATTATAGAAATAATCAAGCCATGAAGGATTACGCAGGGAACTTCCTTGATGCTGTTCGACGAGTTGGCGACCTAAAGGTGTGAGACGAAAGCTATCGGTAATGCCTTGACCATCGACTTCTTTGCGTAGCAAACCTACCTGAATTAGCCACAAAAGAGCATTTTCTGCTGCCAACTCAGACAAAGGGCGTTTTGTATAGCCGTGTTGAACACCGGAATCACCAGCGATCGCCTTCACCGGAGCGCTGGTAGAACGCATCGTTTCAAATAGAGCAAGCTTGAAGGGCGAACACACAAGTGATCGCTCTGCCCGTTGAACGGTGCGACTGGAATAAGACAATAATTTGGGACTTTTGGCAGCGATATTAGTCATTTTGTATATTTTGATACGCTTTGCTGTCGAAAATATTGATATCAGTATGTGTTAATGCTAGCTATTCATTTTAGACAAGATTGGTTAGCAAGTGTGGATTTATAGTCTTGATTAAAAAGACTAATCACTAGTTTTTTTCAAATGCTTGCGGCTAATTAGTACACCAAATTCATTAATGCTCAACTAAAAAACAATTAAACAGCTTCTAGGGTTCCGGTTTAAGTTTTAGGAATTTAAATGCCTGGTCCAAGAGAAGCAGCCAGCTTTTTAAGTGCTTCTTTCAATAGAGAAACGCTCTTAGCGGTTACACGGCGGGAAAAAAGCCCGGGAGAGACATATAACAGCTTAACTGTTAGTGCCTGTCCGGGCTTTTGTGTTGGAATCGAGTCGAAATGTAATAATCTTTAGGTATAAATATGACTGAACGCGATCGCCCTCTTTCTGAAAGCTTAGATTCTCATAATCAGCAACCCCCTACCGAAGCTGAACGAGCTTTAGAACGAGAAGCCAAACTTCCCTTAACTGGTTGGCAACAGGAAGTTTCAAAAGGGTTAGAGTTTGGGCTACAAGCAGCAGACAGTATTATTGATCGCTCAATTCCCACGTTTTCGCGCGGAGAATTACCTCACTTTGCTGGTATCAACACTTTCCTGAAAGCACCATATATAGAAGATGTCCGCAAAGTCGGAGAATACGATGTCGCTGTTGTCGGCGTACCCCACGATTCTGGTACAACTTATCGACCTGGAACTCGTTTTGGTCCCCAAGGTATTCGGCGTATTTCAGCGCTTTATACTCCTTATAGCTTTGAATTAGGTGTTGATCTACGAGAGCAAATTACGCTATGTGATGTTGGAGATATTTTTACTATTCCGGCTAATAACGAAAAGTCATTTGATCAGATTTCTAAAGGCATTGCTCACATTTTTAGTTCTGGTGCATTCCCAATTATTTTAGGCGGAGATCATTCAATTGGTTATCCTACTGTGCGAGGGATATGCCGTCACTTAGGTGATAAAAAGGGGAATTATCCACTTTGATCGCCATGTGGATACCCAAGAAACAGACTTAGATGAACGGATGCATACCTGCCCCTGGTTTCATGCGACTAATATTAAAAATGCACCACCGAAAAACTTAGTTCAATTAGGCATAGGTGGCTGGCAAGTTCCGCGTGAGGGCGTAAAATTTTATCGAGAACGTGCAAGTAATGTACTGACAGTTACTGATATTACAGAAATGGGATTAGATGCAGCCGTAAATTTTGCTTTAGAAAGAGCTTTAGACGGTACAGACTGCGTTTATATCAGTTTCGATATTGACTGTATTGATGCAGGTTTTGTCCCTGGAACTGGGTGGCCAGAACCAGGTGGCTTACTGCCCCGTGAAGCTCTTTATATGCTAGGTAAAATTGTCCAACGCGCTCCCATTTGTGGACTTGAAGTTGTAGAAGTTTCGCCGCCTTACGATATTAGCGACATGACAGCATTATTGGCGGCGCGTGTAATTTGCGACACGATGGGTCATTTGGTGGTATCAGGTCAATTACCGCGATCGCAAAAACCAACTTACATTCATTCTTATGCTCAACCAGAATTAGTTAATGAGTGGAAGAGATAGCAATGCATGAAACTGATATGACTAAAGCGCTGATTGTCACGGTTAAAGATTGGTGGGAATCTCAACCTGAGCGCTTTAAAATCTCCTCTGTTCATCTAATTGTGGGTAAGTTTACTTGTGTTGAACCTGTAAGTTTACAATTTACTTTTGAAGTGCAAACTCGCAATACTTTTTTAGATGGAGCAAAACTAATTATTCAGGAAACACCTTTAATTGCATTTTGCCATCGTTGCCAACAAGAATATCAACCTGAAATTGGAATTCAATACGCCTGTCCTGAATGTAAGTCTCCTATGGATGATATCCGTTCAGGGCGGGAATTAAAAATTGACCGAATTGAATATTGTGCTGAAACTACTACAACACAGACTTATGCACCAAACATTTGACGCGGCTTTAGGAATTAATTTACTCCACGCAAATCAACAAGGAGCAGAGCACAATCGCGCTCATTTCGATAGATGGGGAATTATTTGCCTGAATATTATGAGTAGCCCTGGTGCTGGCAAAACTGTGCTTTTAGAGCGAACCCTAGCTGCTTTGAGTGAGGAATTAAAAATTGTAGTCATTGAAGGAGATATGACTACAGAGTTAGATGCCGATCGCCTACGTCAATATGGTGTGCCAGTAATTGCGATTAATACTGGGCGATCGTGCCACCTAGATTCAAAAATGGTAGCTGGGGGAATTCATCAATTTGAACACCTTCATAATCCTTCAGACTTCAATTTGGTGTTAGTAGAAAATGTTGGCAATTTAGTTTGCCCAGCAGAATTTGAAGTTGGAGAACATTACAAAGTTGCGCTTTTAAGTGTGACTGAGGGAGAAGATAAGCCGCTTAAATATCCGCTCATGTTCCAAGAAGCAGATTGTTTGCTGATTACTAAAATGGACTTAGCACCTTATTTAGAAATTGATATTAGCCGCATTGAGGCGAATATCCGTCAGATGAATCCTCACGCCACAATTATTTCTGTTTCTGCAAAGACAGGTGAAGGATTAGAAATTTGGTTGAATTGGGTGCGCTCTGTCACTAGGGAACACGTACCTGAATTGCAAGCTGCAACTTCAGATTAACTTTAGATTAAATTAATGTTAGTAATTTAGAGATACTTGTCTATGCCAAAAATAAGTTAAAAACTATACATACAAACCAAAGAATATATTGTAAAATCCAACACAGCAAGTTGGTAAGCGCTAATGAGTAATAAGCGTAACAATCCACTCTTCCTGGTTCTAGCTCTTGTGTTTACAACTGGTATCAGTGTCGGTGGCGTTCTTAGCTTAGGTAGTATGTTATGGCTGAATAGAACAGGCTCTAGTTCAAGTGAGCAGAACCAAATGACGCTTTTGGGAGACACATTTAGTGGTTATAGTACCTTTCGGAGTGTGGCATTTCAGGAAGCGCTTAAAGAAGTTGGAGTGACTCTGCGTTATGAAGATGAATTTGAGCAGGCTAAACGAGCTAACCTTTTGAATCAGGGGAAAGCTGATTTATTAGTAACAACGTTAGATCAATTTCTTAAACAAAAGCCTCAAGGGAAAATTGTTGGCTTGATTGACCGTACAGTAGGAGCAGATGCGGTAGTCTTAAATACAAAAAGGTATCCCGACCTGAAGTCACTTCTAGAACTGAGTAACCTAGTACAGCAGCGATCGCAGAAACAGAAGCTAGGCATTACATTTGCTGGCGACACTCCTAGCGAGTACCTGGCTTTAGTGCTGAGTGCCAAATTCGACGCGTTTAGGCTATCAGATTTTCAAGTGAATAAGGTAGCAGATGCCTCCGATGCTTGGAAGCAGTTGCAAGATCCCAGTCAGAATCTAGCAGTTGCTGTTATTTGGGAGCCGTATGTTACCCAAGCTCGGCAAAAGGGTTACACAGTAGTTTTATCTAGTAAAGATGCGCCAGAGGCAATTGTAGATGTAATTGTTGCCTCTGATCGCCTGATTCAGTCTCAACCTGAGAAAATTTCCGACTTACTAGCAGCCTACTACCGCCGTATTGATGCCAATGTCCGCGATGCCTCACAGTTACAGAAACAAATTGCTCAAGATGGCAAACTATCGTCTAACGACGCTAATGCAGTTTTGCAGGGTATTGATTTTTTTACTGCCATTGAAGCTAAAGATTGGCTGACGGATGACACGCTAGAGAAGCGAATCGTTTACACTGCTGCGATCCTA